>JAGTQN010000110.1 GCA_018396395.1 Candidatus Bathyarchaeota archaeon
CCTCGATGATCATAAGGGATAAGGTCCTCATATCCCTCTGCACTGTATGGGATTCCCATAGGGTATCTGAAGAAATCGAATATGCCCTTCAAGTCTTCAAGACGGACCGAATAGATCTATACAGATTTGTCTATCATTGGATGGACGAAGGTGAAGATGAAAATGAAAGGAGGATCACCTCCTTACTCGGGGCCAAGGACAAAGGTAAAGTTACGGCTATAGGCGTCGCAGTTCATCGTCCCTCAGAAACCATTGATGCCTTAAGAAGGTACGGCGAGATCCTAGACTTCATCATGGCTCCCTTGGCCTACGGCTTCCAAAAGGCGATCTGGAAGGAGGGAGGAATCGCACCGAAGATTAGGGGCTATGGTCTAGGACTTATAGCCATGAAGCCCCTTTGCGGTCATGGTGAGCTTGGGGGAAGCCACCTCCTAAACCTAACCCCTTCGGCTGAGGAGGTTTCGATTCTGAAGGCTAAGGGAATAAGTCTGGGAAGGGCTGCCATAAAGGCCCTTCTCCAATCCGACCTCGTCAGCACGGTCATGCCAACAATGAACTCAGTGGAAGAGGTCTTGGATAACCTGAATGCCTCCGGATCTGGCCCTCCCACTAAGGAAGAAGAACTCCTCCTGGATCTTTATTGGAAGGAGTTGGAAAAAAGGGGAAAAGAAGCCCTAGGATCGCAACACTGGCTATGGAATTGGAGAAGGACATAGGGGCAAGAAGCTCATAAACGATCAACTTCAAGATAGCAATATTTTTGTTTATGTATGTCGAGGTAAGGGATATGGTATGATTTTGGCAAAATGTTATAAAATTCGACCGACAAGAACCTACTAGAAGGTAAGAAAGGATCAGGAATAATATAATAATAATATTTATAATATAAGCATTCCCAATCCATGGATGGGATAAAGCCCTGATAATAGATTTCATGACTATTGGAAAAGGGGCCCAGCGCAATATGACACACGAGGGAGGGAAATACCCAGAGTCTTTATTCCTTGATTAATGAAGAAAGAAAAAATAAAATAATAAGAAAACAGGTTTCTCTACTTAAATCTTGATACGCTTTTCCTTTCATTTCCTTCCCAAACCTTTCCTTCGTCTTCTCGCTTATGTTTGAGTTAGGGCTTTTCTAAGCTTTTCCTCGTCGAGCTCCATCCCGAAACCTGGCCTCTCAGGAACTTCTAGAAAGCCCTGCACATACCTATAACCTTCCTTTACGACATCAAAGGTATACATAGGTGGCCCTATGAGTTCACACTCGTAGGTGACATTCTTCATCGCTACTGCAAAATGAGCGCCAGCTGCAGTACCGATCCATATCTCGAGCATGCTTCCAACCATGCATGGAATGCCAGCTGCCTCGGCAAAGGAAGCAATCTTCCTCGAAACATTCAACCCTCCCACTTTGCCAACTTTAAGGTTGATGATGTCAGCAGCACCTCGCTTGATGATGGTCACGGCATCGTACATGGAGAATATGCTCTCATCGGCTAGGATAGGTGTATCAACGGCCTTGGCAACCTTTGCCATTCCATCGATATCCCAGTAGGGAACTGGCTGCTCTACATATTGAAGGTCTAGACCCATGCTTTCGATCTTCTTGATGACCATTATGGCCGTATCGGGACTGTAAGCTTGGTTCGCATCAGCCCTGATTCCGATCTTATCCCCAACCCTTTCCCTGATGGCCTTCAAACGTTCAATGTCCATCTTCGGATCTAGTCCTATCTTTGCCTTCAGGCACCTGTAGCCCTGCGCTACAGCCTCCTCAGCCTCCTCAGCCATCTCAGGAGGACTCTTCATGCCCATAGCCCAGCATAGCGGAACCCTCTCCCTATACCTTCCGCCCAAGAGCTTGTAAACTGGTATGCCAAGGATCTGTCCAAGAAGGTCGTGGAGGGCGAAGTCCATGGCCGATTTAGCAAGATGGTTCGCCTTCACGGCTGCATCCATCCTCGCTAGAATGCGCTCGATGTTGAAGGGATCCTGCCCAAGGACCGCTGGAGCTAAAAGCTCCTTAGTTACGGTATAGCAGGTTGCACCGCTTTCTCCAGCGAACTCTGGTAGGGGACCAATTTCCCCAAGCCCTATTTTGCCATCTTCCGTTTCGATCTTTACGATGAGGTGATCCTTAGCTTTGACCTCAGCCAAGAAGGTTCGGAAGGGCTTCACCAACGGTACCTTGAAGACATAGGGCTCTACTTTCGCTATCTTCATTTGAACCTCACCCCCTCACTCCTTTTTCGATGGAGCCGGTGGCATGGCCCATCTTCCCTTATACTTCAGGTATTCGAGCTTTCCCTCGTCTAGTTCCAAACCTATTCCGGGTTTCTCCCTGACTTCCACACAACCCTTTTCCACCTTTATTGGATCCTTTACGACATCATCAGCCCGGAAGAGAGGTCCTATGAGGTCATGGGCGAATTTGAGGTTCGGGGCTGCCAAGGCGAAGTGGGTGCTGGCGGCGGTTCCTATGCTCCCCTCGAGCATGCTTCCTACGAGACATGGAATATCGGATGCTTCTGCGATGGCGTTTATTTTTCTCGAATAGAAGATCCCTCCAATCTTACCAATTTTCAAGTTTATCATATCAGCAGCATCCTTCCTGATGGCTGCTACAGCATCTTCGGGGGTTCTGACGCCTTCATCTATGAGGATGGGTGTATCAACGGCCTTGGCAACCTCGGCTAGGCCATCTAGGTCCCACGCCGGCGTTGGTTGCTCCATAAGCTGTAACTCATAGCGCTCCATACGCTTCGTTACGCTGATCGCCCTTGCAATACTCCAAGCCTGATTTGGATCCACCCTAATAGGTATGTCCCATCCAACGGCTTCCCTGACAGCCTTTAAAGTATCGATGGCTAGTCTCCAATCCTTCCCAGCCTTGAGCTTCAGCTCCTTGAAACCCCTCTCAACGAAGCTTAAGGCTTCTTTGGCTGCCTCCTCAGGCTTCTTTATGCCTATCACCCAGGTTACAGGAACCTTTTCCCTAGTTTTTCCACCAAGGAGCTTGTATAAGGGGACATTAAGGGCCTTCGCCATAAGGTCATAAAGGGCGAAATCGATGGCGCATTTGGCGAAGAGATGGCCCCTCACAGCATTAAACATCTTTTCGAAGATGGCTTCGAGGTTGAAGGGGTCCTCGCCAATAATGGCCGGAGCCAACCAATCTTGGATGACATACTGAATGCTCTCAACAGGCTCGCCGAATTCTGCCACAAGGGGAACAGACTCCCCTATGCCATAAATTCCCTCATCTGTCTGTATTCGGACGATGGCATGATCCTTCTTATAAGAGGTCCACATAGCCATGGTTTGGGGCTGTAAAAAGGGAGTACTTACCAAGAAAACATCGATCTTCGTGATCTTCAAGACCTTTCCTCCATATTCGTTACGAGTGTTAGGTCTGTATAATTTAAAACTTTCCTATTCATGGTGGCGAAAAGCACTAGTTTCGAATTCACTACGTCTTTTTACATTATCCTTATACAAAAGAGTGGAGGCTTTAAAAAAGAAAAACCTCAAATTTTGATCCATCGCGTTCTTCCCATGGAGAAAACCTTCCATCCTTTCGCAAAAGGTCTTGGCACCATGGATGTCAAGCCAACTGGATGGCTTCTTTTTAAACTTAATAAGCTTCAAAAGAGTAAAAAACTCAGCCCGGTGGTGTAGCGGCCAAGCATAGCGTGGGACTCTGTTTCGGGCTGGAGTTTCCTATAGGGCTCTGGATCCTTGGCCGTAAAGCGGAGGAGAACCCCGCTGACGGGAGTTCGAATCTCCCCCGGGCTACTGAAACAAGCCTGGTTTTTCGATGTCGTCCTCCGCTCATCCTAAATCATTTCATAGTTTAGGAATATTTAGCTAAGGAAAAGAAATAAAGTAAATCCTTTTAGAAGATTAGATATTTTCTGAGATAACCTTCCAAAGAATTCTTAGTAGCTCTCTTTCATTTTTAGCTACAAAATCTGTATGCTATAGGCCGAGGTGAAGGTTAAGGTTCCTTATTGAAAATTATTGTTGTTTCAAATATTTTCACATAATAAATTTCAATAGCAGTTCTGAAGCTTGTTCATAATACAAGGCCACAATAGCATCAAATTTCTTGATGAAAGATAAATCATTTTTCACTATCATTCTTGCAAGCTCCCTCTTGTCTATAAAGTCTTTAATTTTACTATAATTCATAAATCTCCATTTGAAATTTAATCCATTATATTGAATTCATTCTCTCTAAAAATTTTGGAAATATCTTAATTTTTCTATTCCTACATAATCTACTGATCTACAAACCAATGATTTCAAGACAGTCCACCTCAGATTAATACCATGAAAAGGAAATAGAATTTACCCTTTTACTCTCGCATCGATATATCTTTACGCTATTAAGCTCCTTTCTAAGACTCTAGCTGAGATCAGATCCCTCGAAAGGTGAAGGGCATCTGCCTATACGGATTCTTCCTTTTCCTCCTTAAACGCCAAATTCCTGATCCTTAAGAAGCCTATTGGACCGTTCCTTAAAACCATTATTTCCACCATGATTATCGTTCAAGGTTTCAAGAATCCTACTCCAATTTACAAGGAATTCCTTCCCTCGATCAGTAAGGGCGAGGGTCCCTTCAGCCTTTATCAATCCAAGTTCTTGGAGTTCCGCTATGTAACCCTTAAACCTATCGAAGGGAACACCCACACTATACTGGACCCTTGTTATTTTCACCCTTCTATCCCCCTCACTCTCTTGCCATATTGCCTTTAGTATATCGGCGTATATTCTGACCCTATCCCTTCTTTTCGCCATCATTTCCTATCTGTGAATAAAAGTTCAACAGTCTAACATTTAAGCTTTTCGGTTCCTCACTAAGCGTTTGTAAGCCATATAGAGACTTCTGGTGCGAAGGAAAGTTAGTTAGATTCCCGGCTTCCCTTAAGGATTTAATCGATCTTTAAAAGAAGGTTCAAGAAG
>JAGTQN010000117.1:0-147 GCA_018396395.1 Candidatus Bathyarchaeota archaeon
GTCTTTTTGATTGCAGGGCTTTGCAGGCAACAACTGCTGCCGCAGGCATCAGGGTGCCGAAGCCGGGGTACATGCTAGCCGCAAAGCCGGTTTTGAAGTAGGCACTGGAGAAGCCTAAAAGTATGAAGGCCAGACTCCCAACGGCCA
>JAGTQN010000117.1:168-4640 GCA_018396395.1 Candidatus Bathyarchaeota archaeon
AGAGTTTCTTTATGCTTATCAAAGTGTACAGGAGGAGGGCTGAAGCCATAGCAATCGGCGTAGCCCAAGCATAGGCATGGAGAGGGTTAACTTTCGTCCTTACGTATAGTGGGGCGTATCCTCCTGTCATCTCCTTCCATTGCATCATTGCAAGGAAATTTCTGTAAAGCGAAGGAGCTATATTCCCTATACCACCACCCCAAACCCATTTAGTAAGGATAATAACTATGAAGCTCGCAAGGGCCAGCCTAAACGTGCTACTTTTCCAAACACTCTTCCATACCTGCTCCTTGGTTAGGTTACTCATCAGTCCTCCGAAGACCAAGATGCCTCCTAGGATGAATATTCCTAACCCTGCTGTGGCGTGGTAGAATATCCCTCCAATATAAGCCAGTTTTTCCGTGACCACATTGTTCCATGTCCTCCTCCTCTCAAAGGCTAAAACAAACATAAAGGTCGCTATAAAGACAAGCATTAGGCCTGAAAGTTTAGCTGGATGATCTATGAAGTTGGCTGGAGGGGTTATGGCATAAAGGAATACGGCTAATATGCCTACTTTCCAATCAGCCGTGAGCCTTTTAGCTATGCTAAGCAGCACTAGATCTATGGCCAAAAGTATGAGTAAAGGAGGAATATCCATGCTAACCTTTTGTATTAAGGGTAGCCCTGTTACATACGTGAGAATTATGCTCAATCCTGCATGCATTGGGAAGGGATTGTACGTAGAACGAGTGGGGAGAGGCTCATAATGGCCCGTAAGAACCATTTCAGCCAAGGTCTGCGTCCACTCGTCGAAGTAAAGTCCATACGGAGGGTTGTAAACAATC
This sequence comes from Candidatus Bathyarchaeota archaeon, assembly GCA_018396395.1. Taxonomy (GTDB): domain Archaea; phylum Thermoproteota; class CALKCG01; order B24; family JAGTQN01; genus JAGTQN01. Next base: position 996 of record JAGTQN010000117.1, read on the forward strand.
AACAAATGGAGGACTATCACTAAAGGCAGGGCGAATCTTGAAACACTCCTTGAGTTAGCTCTTAAAACTGCTGTAATGTAAAGAAGAAAAACAAAGGATAATGAAGAAACAATCAGTAGGTAGAATAGGGTTAACTTAAAGCCTGGTATATGCAATAAAGCAAAAACTAGCAAAGCAAGCACAAGTAAAACTGGGAAGATGTTAACACCAATTTCCTTATGCCTAGCTTCAATCCAGCTCCTCTCAGTAAACTTCAAAATTGCTAAATAGACAAGTGTTAGAATGCCTGTAAAGAGTGGTAAAGCTTCAGTGAATGAAACGATCATCGTTTACACCACGCGCTATTACCAGGTGAAAGAGGAGAGAAGTATTAATGTGCTCAATTTCCTTACGTCTTTCTCAAACCTTAAAGCATAAAGTGTCAAGAGATAAATGAAAAAGGGAGCGGCAAAAAGTAGAGTGATGTTAATAACAATAAATGGTGCTTGAGTAAAATCATTTCATCTCCTTAGTAATGATTTCTTGGTATCCTTTTTTAATTCGCTCACATACTAACTGCCAAGTCAACAGCTTTGTTTTCTCATCTTTGATTTTTGCATGTATCGCCTTAGACAATTCATCATCTTTCAGCAAAATCATCACCGCGTTAGCTAATAGTGATGGATCATTCGGTCTTACGATCATGCCTGTCTTTAAATGTCTTATCCTCAAAGGCAATATTCCAACTCTTGAAGCGATTATAGGGACACCCCTAGCGTAAGCCTCATCAACAACGAGCGGGTATGCTTCGCCAAAATGTCGGCTTGGGAGAACGAAAACCTTAGAGGCATCTAAGAGGGATATTTTCTCATCCTCGCTAATATAACCTAAGATCCTTACTCTGCCATCTACTTTCAGCTTCCTAGCAAGCATAAGTAAGCTTCTCCTATAAGCTTCAGAGCCTCCACCTGCTATAACTGCTACGGAATCATTAACTTCATGGGCAATAAGTGGTAGGGCCTTGACCAGGACATCCAACCCCTTTGATGGGTGAATTCTTCCGATGTAGGCTATAACATTCTCTTTATTAACACCATATTTCTCTCTAAACAGTTTCTCGTCCTTCGGCTTCGTCAGATACCTTTCATCTATACCGTGAGGTATGATTTCTGATTCAATGCCATATTTTTTCCTCAAAATTCGATGATCCTTTTCATTCATAGTTATGGCTTTATCAGCCAAGCTAGCAGCTCTTCGTTGAGCTCTCTCTTGATAATGGTTACCAAAGAGCCTAATTAGAGGGTTCGGGTGTGACTTTAAGTAGTCTAATGCTAGGAAGTCGATAACAAGTGGCTTGCCGAGTTTCTTAGCACACTCCGCTAGAATTATATTGAAAAGGGAATTTTGACTATGCACATGGACTATATCCGTCTCTTCCAATACATACCTTGGATATCCCATTGGATATGTTAAGTCTGGGAAATGAAGCCGAATAGCCCCCACTCTATGTATGTGAACACCGTTAATAACTTCCTTCTTCTGCTTACTCCGCATCGTGAGCGTACTAGTTATCACATGTACTTCATGACCTGTTTTTGCCTGCTCTTCAGCTAAGCTTTGTATGGCTTTCTCCATGCCTCCAAGAACTGGATAGTAGTTATGGAAGATGTGGGTTATCTTCATTTTTATTTTGCCGAGATCTTTTTGAAGGCATGCAGTCCGTCTCTTAGACCCTTAAGTACTTGGATGAAGTGCCATGGCCTGTACATTGATAGCAGTAAACTCGCTGAGGTCAAGTACCAAATTCTCTCAGTAATCGAATTATTCCATTTGAAGACGAAGACTGTATGATTCCTAATTTTCCAGTACATCCTCTTGCCAATAACCATCTTCGGCCTGTTTCCACCTCCCTCAATAGCCAAATGGATAACGTAGGCCCGAGGATCATAGAGAAGCCTATATCCCAACAGTTTAATTTGCTGCTGAAAGTCACTCTCCTCCCTGAAACCAGTTGGTGTATCGAAAACCTCATCATACTTTATCATTTTACTCATCACTTCCTTTCTAAACATAAAGAAAGGAGGAAGAAATTCTGAATATCTCGGGCCGTGCTTAATATCAAGAAATACATAACCAGTTAACCTTGTCATTAAGTCCGCTAGGTTTAATGGTAAATTTAGGAAGAAATCTGGATCAGCTCTCCGTTTGACAACGATCACCTTGCCTCCGACAGCTCCTATTTTATCGTTAGATTGAAGGGCTCTAGCCATCCTGAGTAAGCCTCCTTCATTAAGCAGGAGGTAATCATCATCTGCCATGACTGCGTACTCGCACGTATCTTCGGTAAAGAGATCGAGGAGGGTATTCCTAGCTCTAACAGAACCAATTCTTGTCATAGCAAGCTTGCAAATAAGCCTACCACTTTTTTCGAAGCTTTCTATGGCATCCTTATACATCTCCAGCTTGTCCTGCGATGATGCTTCAGCTACTACGAAAACCCTACTTACACAATCAGCTCTAAGCCAGCTAGGTAACGTAAACTTCAATATATCAGGTCTATCGTAGCTTGGAATAAGCACAGCTATACAGTTATTCAAACGATTCATTTCTCTGCAGCCCTAAGCTATCCCTTACTCTTCAGGATTCCTCAAAGCACTAGAAGTAGCCTCTCTAGGCAGAGAGCCTCACTACCGATCCTTAACCAATTGTAAGTTACAATGTAAACCTTGTTACCTTTGGAAACTATGTATTCAGCCGCCTTCCTAGCAACATTTTCCACGCTGTCGATGACGGGGGAGTAAAACGGAGCTACATGAACTATTCTCATTTTCTCGCCAATACCACTAGTCTTCTCGCTAATTGTGCCCTTTTGGAGAATAGCTTGTCGATAAATGCCAGGCATCTCGGATTGACGCCAGGCGCCCCCTTTACTTTCACGACCGTGAACCCATAATATGAGAGTAGTTCCTTGAGGGCTCTAAGCGTATATGGTCTTATGTGCCCTGATGGTTTTGCGAAGCTGTACGCCCTCCAAGGCACTCCTGCAACGATCTCCGTTGAGATCTCAGCATTGTATGGCTGGTAACCAAGTAGCAGAGCTATCCTATTCGCCCAACTTGCTAAGTTTGGTGTTGATAGAAGAAATTGTCCGCCTGACTTCAATATCCTAAAAACTTCTTTAAGCATGTGATCCGGGTTTAATAAATGCTCAATTAATTCAAACGCCGTAACTAATTCTATGCTTCCATCGCTTAACGGTATTTTATCTTTAGAAACATCTAAGTTGAATACTTTAAATCCCCTATTCTTCATGCTTTCTAAAGCGTCCTTATCTAGGTCGATACCGTAAACTTCTCTAGCTCCAACGGTCTTCGCAACTTCTGCTGTTATATCCCCGTAACCACATCCCACATCTAGATACTTATGAGCTCTCAACTTCATATCGGCTAGAATCCTTAAAGCCTCATATACTCGGGGAATTAGTTTAGCGCACATGGCCTGAGATGATCGCTCTTTACTTAGGTTGCTTCTCCCAAACTATTTCCTTACCCTTTAGGTTCCTCAAGGTTGCCACTAATAGATAGAGTTGCTGGGTCACCCATATCCTGTACTGCTTTAGACCTAGCAGCATAAGCCCTAAAGCTAAAACTACTAAAGCTAGGAGCG
>JAGTQN010000111.1:0-718 GCA_018396395.1 Candidatus Bathyarchaeota archaeon
TAGGGCTAGGAGCTGCTTCGCGTACTTCACGGGACCATCCTTCTCGACGAGGGCTCTCTCGGCTACGAGGAAGAAGACAGTGTTCTTGTAGGTCCTGGGGCTTTTCCCGTAGCTCTCGTAAAAATCCTTGGCTGCCTTGAAAGCCTCATCCTTGTTGGAGGCAACTCTCGTTATGATGATGGAAGTCCTTTCCTCCTCCGAGAGGTATTCATGGGGAACGACGCTAGATAAGGGTAGATAGTAGTCGAGGAGGACGAGCTTTATCGATCTATCGTCCGGAATCTCCTCAGACCTTCCAGGCCATAGGTAAATGTTTCCTTCGCTGAGGAAGAGGGGCTTTTCCTTCTTTTCCTTGGCTTCCTTCAAGTAAGCCTTGTAGGCTGAGACCTTCCATTCTGAAAGCTCCTTGGTGATGACATCCCACCATAGACCCCTGAAGCTCCTATCCCTCTCGACCTTTTGGAGGTAGTCGTCCAGGAGCTTCGTAAGGTTCGGAGATCCGAAGACCCAGCGTCCGTCCATGATGTTCAGGAACCATAGCTTCCTTCCGCAATCCGCTAAAGCCTTCCTAAGGATTGCTGGGGATAGGTCAGGGTTTAGGAGGGCGTATAGGATCTCGTCCTCCGTAACGCCCATTTGAAGATAGGTCTCGGCGGCCAGGGAGTTCAAGGCTATGGTTGCTAGGACTCGCCTTGCAGCATCCCTGATGCCAGGCTCC
>JAGTQN010000111.1:738-2321 GCA_018396395.1 Candidatus Bathyarchaeota archaeon
AAGGTCGTTGTCAAGGCGGCTCACAAGGACGGGGTTCTGGAGCTTCGCAATTGTACCAGCCCTCACGTACTGGTCCTTCAGGTCCGCGTATCCGATGCTGATCATGTAGGCATCCGGGGGCTTAGCATTGTAAACCGAGTAGACTAGCCCCGCTAGGAAGCGGAGCTCGTCCCTAACCTCCTGAAAGGCTCTGTTATTCTTCAGCTTAAGGACCGTGGCATCTACGAAGGGATGGAAGGGATAGTTTTCAAGGATTGCCTCCTCAGCCTGGGCTACGAAGCCTGGAAGGTGCGTTGCGTAATAGGCTCTGTACTCGTCGCCAAGGCTTGAGGCTTCCTCCTGAAGCCTTCGAAGGTCGTCCTGGAAAAGGGCTCTTTTCCTGATCTGCTTGTACTCGCCCCCGCTTGCGAGGATCATGGGCCTGCTATAGCGATCCAGGAGCTTTGAAAGGAGCCTAGCAGCCTCCTCGTAGACGCCTATGGGCGTCGTGACGACGAGGGCACATCCCTTCGTCTCGCTGACGGCCGCCGTAAGGGCTTGTAGGAACTCCTGCATTCTGTTGCTCTGGGTCTCGTCCGCCCGGACCATGTCCATGAAGAAAGTAAGCTCATCCATCAGTATCAGGGTCGGCGCTATGGAAAGGGCTTCCCTCAGTATCGGAACGAAAGGAACCTCGCGCCAGGCATCAAGCATCTTGTAGGCATCATAGAAGCCCAGCTGCTTCAGGAGGAGTCCCCAGGGCGTTTTCACGAGGCTCCCATCCGGGTAGCGTACCCCGAAGAAGGGCTGGATCCTCGTCCCGTCGATGATGACGACCCTGGCGTTGGAAGGGACCTCCGCCTCCGAGGCAACGATGCCTTCGGCCCTTAGGAATGGAGAGACCTTCTCGCCGTATCGGATGAGGTAGTAGAGGAGCAGGAGCGTATGGCTCTTTCCGCCTCCCATGCCGACCCTAAGATGGTAGATCGATTGGACGCCGCTTTCGCCATTGAGCCTCCGGATGACGTTTCAGAGGATCTCCTTCATGGCTTCCGTGAAGAATAAGCCGGACCTTTTCATAATATAGGGCGACGTTTTCGACAAGGTTTCCCCTACGAATTCGTCGAGGGTCTTCCTTACTGAAAAGGTTAGGCAACTCAAGGAAGCCGATATTGAGGTCTTCATGATGGGAGGCAACCATGATGTCCATAAGGTCGGCCAGCATGCAACCTTGCCATAGACATCCTAGGCTCGGCTGGCCTCGCCACAGTTTATTCAAGGTCGGATACTGTCCAGAATCGGAAGCTTAAGGCACGATCGGGCAAAACGATCTGCGTATCCGGGAAGTCTTACTACGCTCAATTCGAGGGCCAGAATCCCCTGAAAGGCATAAAGGTACCGCTGGATGGAGACTATAACGTCCTAATGCTGCACGGCTCCTTGCAGGGCCTAGGCGTCGTCCCGACAATCCCTGAGATGGGAAACCAAAACCCCTTCCATCCAGAGGACCTTCAAAAAGGCTTAGACTACCTAGCCCTAGGGCACTTCCACAACCCCTTCGAAAGGGAATACCTTGGATGCAAAATCTGCAACCCAGGCTCCAT
>JAGTQN010000111.1:2329-4913 GCA_018396395.1 Candidatus Bathyarchaeota archaeon
TCAGCTGGTCTGAAATGGAAGATGAGAAGGGCTTCTACTGGACCGAGTTAAAGGGACGCGAAGTTTTGACGGAGTTCATCCCTCTCAAGGCGAGGCCCATGGAACTCCAAGAGCTTGAGCTTTCAAAAAAGGATCCATCCAGCCCTATGGAGACCATCGTGGAATACTTATCCAGGTTCCAGGATGCCGAAAAGATCCTTCGCCTTAACCTTCGAGGACTGATCTCCAAGGAGCAGTACGCTCAGCTACGAATGATTGAGGTCTATCGGATTTGCAGGGACATGTTCTTCCACCTCTTCATAGACCGTAAGGACCTGGAGGTCGAGGGATGAGTTTCACAGCGCCGTTGCAAAGAATATTGATGAGGCTAGAAGGCTTATTGAGGTTGGCTTTGAATACGTCACTACCTTCGAGAATAGGATGCTCTTGCGAAAACGGAAGTGAGGCGAAGGAAAGAAAAGAAAAGGAAAGGAAGAAAAGAAAAAATGTAACGGAAATGGGAAAAATTAACCTATAATAATAGTTTCTGTAATCTTCTTCAAAGTGGCTATGGCGGAAAGGGCAGCAAGATAACTTGTGGAAGCCTTCTTAGGCGAAGGGACATTATGAGCTTCGAAGAGGAATTCCCCAAATTCACCCTTCACGAAGATCTTATGGACATTCTCCTTTATGGAAGGATCGACCATCACCCGGACCTTCGTCCTCTCGGTACCTAGGGATGCGAGGCTAAGGGCTGCCGCGACGTTTACGTTTGATGGAAAGAGGCGACAGGCTTCTGAAGCTGGTCCTTCAAAAACGATCGTTGGAGTCTTTATGGATTCTAGTTCAAATCCAAGGGACTTTATGGAATGGCTTGCATCCCTAAGGGCTGCGGGAGGCTTCCTAACCGTCAGGGTTACCTCATCAATCCTTCTGAGGACAGCCGCCTTTAGGGCATCCAAACCCCCTATGGCCCCTGAGGGAATGTATATTTTGCGCCCTTTCCCCTCGGCAGCAACCTTCAAAGCTTGGAAAAGTCCCTGATCCACGAGGGCTCCAACACTCATGATCATCAGATCCTTTCCAACTTCAAGGATCCTGATTCCATAATCCCTCACTGCCTGCTGGGAAGCCGCTTCCACTACAAGATCTAAAGCCTCATGTCCGAGGAATTCTTCGAAGGAGGAAGCGACGAAGGGTCTTTTCTCAAGGCTTTCTGCTAGGGCTTTAGCCTTCGCAATGTTCCTATCGAAGAGAATCGTTAGTACCGCATTTCCTACTAAGCCCTCGTCCAAGGCCCTTGCCAAGGTTTCTCCTATGGCACCGCAACCTATGATTCCGATACTGATGGAATTAGGCTTATGCATGGGCTTGGACATGGGTAAAGGCAAGGGGATATTCGAGGCCTCCAGCCTTTCTTCAGATTTTCTCTCCCCTCTTCCCATCCTTCATCCCCTTCTTCAGGATTCGATTCGGATCCAAGTCTCATGTCCAAGCTTTGCTTTATTTTTCAAGCTCTAGGCTCCAGTTTTTCTATGAAGTCGTAGCTCCCTGGGCAAGATCCAAGTAAGTGTAAGCAGGGTTTATACCCGTGGCATTCCTTGTATTGATGGCGAAATCGAACCTCGAATTCGCCTCATGCCATTTGACCCTTGCCCTTGAGAGGATGGACTCTATGGCTCCTTTTAGATCCTTATACTCTTCGGATGCCTTGTATGCCTTGAAGGCTTCTTCCAAGTCTTTCTTCCAATCTGCATAGCGCCTCATCCTGTTCTCGGCTACGATCTTCCGAACCTGTTCAAAGCGGGGGATGCAATTTTGTACCAAAGAAAGGATGAGGGATTCATCCTTTTCATCGTTCGTGTAGGGCATGGCGTCCAGGGCTATTATCGAGGCATCCTTGGATCCTTGGAGGAGCCCTGAGGCTTCTTCAGCTTCTCGAACGAGGACTGGAAACCTATGGAGGTCTATGCCCAAGGGAAGGCCGCCAAGGTGGGTATTCGTTCGGAACTCATCCTTGCTCCTCGTAACCCTGGCAATGCAACATAAGTACTTAGGCGTGTGAAAGGGCTCCTTGTAACATAGTATCCTTAGATCAAAGCCTGGTTTTGGCACGTATTCTTGGGCGAAAAAACCATCAGGATTTATCGAGCTTGCCTGAGGTTCTTGGATGGCGGCCAAAAGCTCCTCCCTCGAATTGATTTTTTGAACTCCCTTCCCCCAGCTCCCATGGGTTGGCTTCAGGACCAAGGGATAAGAAAGCCCTTCCTCCATCTGGGTTAGGACCCTTTCCTTCCAAAGGCCATCCTGAGCCTTTGGAAATGGTACGAAAACCCATTTAGGAACATCCAAGCCATTTTTCATCCATATTTTGGCTGTTTCAATCTTGCTTCCACAGAGGGCCTCGACCCCAGAGGGGTTTATTACTCGCTTGCCCAATCCCTCCAACATTGAGGAGGCTTGCATAGCCCTCCATCGGCTCTCGCATCGGTTGATGGCCACCTGAAAATTCTTCAGATCCGAGTTGAAGGCTTCCGGGGAAGGGAGTTCAAAAAATCAATTCGAGGGAGGAGCTTTTGGCCGCCATCCAAGAACCTCAGGCAAG
>JAGTQN010000115.1 GCA_018396395.1 Candidatus Bathyarchaeota archaeon
GCTCTTCTGCAATGCCGATGTGGAGGTCGTCTGGAGAAACGCATCGGAAGCGAGGCGCCTCGGGGCCCATGTGGAGATCGTGAATCTCATCATACCTGGCGTGAACGATGAGGAAGCCTGTCTTTCGGAGATCATCGAAAGGCATCTCAAATCCTTGGGCTCTGAGGTCCCCCTTCATTTCACTCGCTATTATCCGGCTTATAAGTTCGATAAACCCCCAACACCCATAAAGGTCCTTGAAAAAGCCTGTGATATGGCTAGGCGCATGGGCTGTAGTTACGTCTATATCGGAAACGTTCCTGGGCATAGGTACGAAAATACCTACTGCCCTTCGTGCGGGGAGGTCCTTATCAAGCGCCATGGACTCTCTGTCATCCAAATAAGGCTCAGGGAGAATATGAGATGCCCTAATTGTGGAAGGGAGATTCCTATCGTAGGAAAAGCTGTAGTAAGAAAAAGTATCTTTTGGTAAGGTTTTCATAGTATAAGGAAATTTCAATTCGAGAAATTATATGCTGAGAAGGACCTTCTTTAAAGAATTAAAATCTTTTATCTTCTTTTTGCCAAAAAAGAAAAAAGAAAAAAGGAATTATTCATTTTTAGTTCGAATGATTATTACTTGGCTTCGGCCTTCTTTTCTTCGGCCTTCTTCTTCTTAGCCTTCTTCTCTGTGGAGCAGGCCATTTTCAAACCCCTCCAAAAATTGGTAGGGCATCGGAGATAAAAACTTTTCTTAAAGAAATTAAGAGGCCTCCTGACTTTTCTTATATAACTCCAAAAATATTTCAGATAAAATAATGATATTTCCGAGATTTTTTACCGAAGTAACTTTGAAAAAGCCCCGCTTGCCAAAATAATTTTCCAGCAAAATGTTTCTTGTAAAATTTTTATGACTTCTTTAAAAAAAAGAGAAGATTTGCAAGATAAAAGCTAGAAATAACTTTTTTTTAATAAAAAATAGCCTATTCTTTCATTTTAGGGATATTTTTCAAGAATATGCTTATTGGAAACTCAATAAATCATTATTCTTTTTAAATTCCCTTAAAAATCTGCCTTTTTTATTTTATTAGCTTCCTAAAATCTCAGATAAGCTCGAAGATGAGCCTGCAACTTATTTAGAAAAAATTCAGTAGATTCTTAACCTTTTTCCCAAAGAATGTAATTTCAATATTTTTCATACACGCCATTTTAATAAATAGAGTGAAATATAGTATTAACTTTAAATCCATCGCATATCCCTTTTTTGAAATGGGTCTCTATATTGTAGGACGATGGGATTTTGAGCAGTTGGAGATCCTTTGGCATGAAAGCTTCCACTTCTGTGCGATCTTTCATACCTCTCTTAGCCCATAATAGCCTTATAGGAATCCTAAGATCGATCGTTTCCTTCATGAACCTGAAACACCCTGAAACGAGCGTTTCAGAGAATCCCTTTTCTAGGGCTCTGGAACTATTCTATGGTGGTGATGCCTGATGGCGACGAAGGCATTTCCTAGCACCCCAGTCGGAAGAAGGGGAAGATACGTAATAGTGGCAATATTATTGGCGACCCTTCTCATAGGCTCCGCGATAACCCTTTTCCCATTAGAAGTCTTCGCCATCAAAGATGAAGCTAAGAGGGCTGAGGACCTGATCAAGATTGCCCAAAAGGCTGAAAGCCGGGTCCAAGCACTCATCGATGTTGTCAAATCCAACAATACGATTATAGAAAAAATCATCGATATAGGACTTAATGAAAGCTTCTATGGGAACATTACAGTCTTTGAAGAAGGCTCCGAGCTCCTCGATAAGGCTGAAGCAGCATTTAGCGCAGAAAGCTATGGGGAAGCCATGCAGAACGCCACTCTGGCGATGGAGAAGTTCAGAGATGCCTTCAGGGGCATCTGCACCATCCTTCAGGAGGCAGGCTTTGAGGAAATCGAAGTCGAAGGAAGGCTCATTATACTGGGCGAGGCCGAAGGAAGGCCAGAGTATCAAGCCCAAGGTCTCCTCGTAGCCATGAACAGGTGCCTCGAAAGGATCGAAGTCTTGAACAATACCCTTAAAAGTCTATCAAAGGACGATATTGAAGAAATCCAGGAGGTTCTTTATAACGCTTATCTCTGTCTAAATATTTCGAAGGCTAAGGAGCTCCTAAGCGAACCGGGTCATGTGGCCGAGGTCGCCCATAACCTCACCTTAGCCAATAGGCTCATGAACCAAGCCCACTTGATGGTGAAGGCTATGGCCTCGGCAAAGTGCGAAGAGAGGATGGAGCGCTTCATGCTAAGGATCGAAGAACGAATTAGAAGAATGATCGGAAACCTCAGCAAAACGGATCTAGACGAGATGGCAGGGCTCATGGGCTTCAGAAACATAGGGGAATTCCAGAAGGCGCTAAGGGGCTTCCTCGAGGAGGCAAGGGAACGCTACAAGATGGGAAAGATAGGAGAAGCCCTTGGAAGGCTCAAGCTCGTTGAGAGGAGGATAGGAGAATTTACAAGGCTTTTTGAAGCCAGGCAATTGCCGGAGTCGGAGCAGGAGGAGGGGCACCTGTCCTTGGAAGTAAGCGTTACGAAGGAAGTCCAAAAGAACTTTGTGACCCTTAAAATAACAGTGAAAAACACAGGCGATGTATCGATCGTCTTCCCGAACGCGGCGTTTGGGCTCATCATAGAGAAAAAGGTTGCGAATGGAAATGGTGGGCAAGATGTATGGAAGCCCTTCTACACGCCTGTCTCTGCCCAGGTCTTGGTAACCCTAGATCCAAGGGAAGCTAGGGAAATAGCGATAAAGATCCAGAAGCCTCCAGAGGGGATATACAGGGCGGTTGCCCATGGCTGGTCCAAGGTTTCAATGGAGCCTGTGGTTGCCTACTCAGAGGAGTTCAGCCTTCCCTGAGGCTAATAGGGCACCAATTAATTTAATTTTCTTTCTTCCCCTTCTTCTCTTTTCTTCCAACCTTACGTTACATTCAAAGGAATTCATTTCAACTCAATGACGTTCTGCATCCCCACCTTCTTCACGGAAACGATCCCCCGCTTCTCAAGCCTCCTTATGAGCCTCCACATACTCGTCCTAGGAATTTCTGGGAACCTCCCCCTCAGCTCTGCTTCGAAGACCCTCCCTCCCCTCCCTCTGATGAATTTGAGGACCTCAGCCTCCTCAGACCTAAGCTCCCGTAACCTCCTGCGCCTAAGGACTGTTATCGTAAACACAAATCCAAAAAGGGCAAAGGCTGCGACGGTGGCGATAAGGACTCCATATTGGAGAAGGATGTCGAACAAAGTGGGTTCCCTAGGAGGCGGGGTAGGGGGCTTGGGCTTTAGGGGAGCTACCTCATAGCTGATCTCCCAATCTCCTGGGAATAGGGTTAGCGAAATCCTTTCGCCTTCGATGCCTATGGAACTCGGAGTAGAGCTTATGTATAGAATCGTTGAGTTCTCTGGAAGGAGAACTTTAAGGGTGAAGGGAGCCTTTAGCTGAAGGGTCCATAGGCCTGCGCTCTTAGAAGTCAGGGCATCCGTATCGTATTCGAGGGTTATAATGGTGGCTCCAAAACTGTAGATTGTGAGGCTTTCGGACGTAGCGTTCACATCGTAATCGAGGGGCTCTTTGTTCTCGTCCAAGGCTAAAACATTGGTTATGGAGGTATCCAGAAGGGGAATGGAGACTGAAGCCTCCGTCTCGTTGGCATAAAGGATTAGCTTAACATGGACGATTCCGTCCCTATAAACCGTTAGCTCAGCCTTTGGTATGGAGAAGGCACAGGCTTTCTGGATTGCGAGGGTTTGGAAGTGTATGTTGAAGGTTGATGGGAACGGAAAAAGGCTTGGGAAGGCGACGATCATAAGAAGAAGGAAGGAAAGCTTTAAGGCCACTAAGATGGAGAGAAGGGGCTTATAGCCGTATGCCTTACCTTTTACCATGCCATAAGATGATTGCCAGGGCATAAAAAAGTCTTCTGGACGAGGTTGGGCAGTTTCGTCGCAAGGAGAGAAGGGGTGGAAGCCCTTTTCCATCATTAGCTATTCCTCTCCCTTCGGAAACATCGGATTGCATCATAAGCCTAACCTTCGAGAAGGATCCGGAAAAGTTAAGGGAAGAGGAAAGAAAAAAGAAAAAATTACTATAAAGGAAATCGTAGCATTGCCAAGGCACAACCTACTTCGCCGTTATAGGACGGTAGGGCGTTTTCTTAAAGTTCTGGTATCGAAACCTAGGAAATTGAAAACGATTCCATATAGATCGGAAGGGGGATGAAAGGAGATTAAGGCTATGCACAAGACCTTGGGCATAAAGGATTACGAAGAACGCATGGGATAATCAAAAATGAGTTTCGAATCGAAGGGATTAGCCAAGATTCCATGCCGCACTTCGGACGTTTCAGAAAGTATGCTTTTTGCGTAGGAATGGGATCCATGTCCAGAAAGGAACGAGCCCATAGCAACCTTAAGGAAATTTGAAACCCATAGCCTCATTCTGAATATCGAAAACCAGCTTTCAAAAAATGCACCATTTCCCGCTTTACAATTTTTCATTTCATCTTTAGCGCCCTTTGGCTTGGCATGATTTTAGGAAGAAGAAAGGAGAGGAAGAAGGCGATGCAAAAAATAGCGGCCATGAGCGATAAGCAAACTCCAAGGACAGGGTTTCCAGTAACGGCGTATCCGAAAACGATGATGGCGAGGGCAACGAAAAGGAATGATACCTCAAAGGCCCTCTTAATCATATGTTCGCTCCTCTCATAGAAAGTAAGGA
>JAGTQN010000114.1:0-1717 GCA_018396395.1 Candidatus Bathyarchaeota archaeon
CTCAAGCGGGCTGTGGGCTCCATGCCCACAGCAGGGGCTGAGTTGACACAGCCCAGAACTCGGTATGATGAAGCCATGAAGGCTGAAGAACCGAGAATCTCCCGACTTTAGTCGTGGAGAGTGTCAATTTTCTATGGAATTTTCCATCCTTTGATGGGCTTGATACGACACGAAGCCCTAAAGGCTCGTTTTTAGCCCAGGAGAAGTGCGGGGGGCGGGATTTTCATCGCTTGGAAGCGATTTTGAACCCGCGGAGGCCTACGCCACAGGATGACTTCTCCAGCCCATTTTTTCATGATCTTAAGTCCTGCGCCTTTGTCCTGGCTCGGCAACCCCCGCAACAAGGAAAAGGGGTCATGTCAAGTTCATAAACCTTTAGGCGCATCCTCCTTTTTTATTTCCCTATGGAGCGTCCAGATCGTAATTCACAAAGCCTTCTTTAAATGGGGAAAGGAGAAGGCTGATGGACAGAACCTTGAAACGATGCAGATGTCGCAGGCTGGTTTCTTGGCTGAGCATACCCTTCGGCCATGGAATATAAGTACGTCGGTAACCTTCAGCCAATCTTCTTTAGGAAATAGGGCCATTAAGTCCTCCTCGATCTTATCCGGAGACCTTTCCTTCGTCAAACCTAGCCTAAAAGCAAGCCTCCTGACATGGGTATCAACGGCGATTCCTTCATGGATGCCATATGCATTCGAAAGGACTATATTGGCAGTCTTTCTTCCGACGCCAGGTAGCGAGAGCAATTCTTCCATTTTCTTCGGGACTTGGGAACCAAATTTTTCGACGAGGACCCTACAGGCCCTTTGGATATTTCGGGCCTTATTCTTGTAGAAACCTGTGGGCTTTATGTCATGCTCGAGTTCTTCTAGGCTTACATTAAGGTAGTCTTCAGGCCTTCTATACTTTTGGAAAAGGCTTTTCGTTACGGCGTTTACCCTCTCATCCGTACACTGGGCGCTGAGGATGGTTGCTATGAGAAGCTCCAAGGGATTACTGAATCGAAGGGCTACCTTCGCATCCTTGTATTCTTCCTTTAGAATCCTTAGTATCTTTTCAGCCCTTGCCTTAGGTTCCTCCATCCCTTCCAAGGTGCTGACCAACTCCCTTCTTGGCAATTCGAGGTGAGGAGGGCATAGGCATTAGGTCCCTCATCTCCTAAAGACTTTCGTATCTTTTGAGCTCCCAGTCCGTCACATACCTTTGAAATTCCAACCACTCCCTCTCCTTCACTTCTATGTATTTTGAAAAGGCATGTTCTCCCAGGGTCTCCCTCATAAGGCGGCTTTTCTTCAGCTCCGCTAGGGCTTCCCCTAGGTTCGAGGGAAGGGTCCTTATGTAGAACTTCGCCAGCTTCCTGTCATCGAAACCATAAACATCCTCCTCCACGGGCTCTGGAGGTTCGATCTTCTCCTCAATGCCCTTTAGCCCTGCCATGAGCATGGCAGCCAGGGCTAGGTAGGGGTTACAGCTCGGATCAGGGCATCGAAGCTCAAGCCTAATCGACCTTTCCCTTCCAAGGCTATACCTTGGAACCCTTATGAGGGCTGAGCGGTTTCTCTGGCCCCAGCATATATAGACTGGGGCCTCATAACCCTTCACTAGGCGTTTGTAACTGTTAACGGTGGGGCAGAGAATAGCTGCCATTTCCCTGATATGGCTCAGTTGTCCCCCCATGAAGTAGTAGGCGAGCTTTGAAAGCCTGTAGGAATCC
>JAGTQN010000114.1:1745-4808 GCA_018396395.1 Candidatus Bathyarchaeota archaeon
TATCATCCCAAAGGGATTGATGCGTATGCATGCCGCTTCCTGGGACGCCATAGATGGGCTTGGGCATGAAGGTTGCGTATAGGCCCTTGCTGAAGGCTACGGTCTTGATGACATGCTTTACAGTCATGACATTATCGGCGCTCCTAAGGGCTTCTGAATACTCCGTGTCAATCTCATGCTGGCTCGGAGCGCATTCATGGTGGCTCATCTCTACATGGATTCCCATCTCCTCGAGGGTTGTAGTGATGAGGGCCCTGATTTCCGTAGCCATGTCCCTAGGCGAGAAGTCAAAGTATCCTGCGCTATCGTGATAAGCCCTGTTCTCCCGAAAGAGAAAGAACTCGATTTCTGGGCCCGTCTTATAGATGTAGCCCATCTCCCCAGCCTTTGCGACGGCCCGCTTTAGGATGTACCTAGGATCTCCAGAGAAGGGCTTTCCATCAGGATCATAGACATCACAAATGATTCTGGCGGCCCTTTTTCCATCCCTCAACCATGGAAGGCGTACATAGGTCGAGAGATCTGGTATGAGAAGCATATCGCTTTCGTGGATTCTTGTAAAACCCTCTACGGAAGATCCATCGAACCACTTGCCGCTCTCGATGCAGTCCTCCAACTCCCTTGGTGAGATCGTTACATTCTTCATCTGTCCCGGAAGATCCGTGAAAATAAGGTCTATAAAGGCTATTTCATCATTTTTTACAGCCCTTATGACCTTTTCCCTATCCAATTCCATCATGGGAAGCCCTACACTATCGCCTGACCTTGATTTAAAAACCTTTAGCCTTCTTTTTCGTTAAAAAGCTATTCGTGAATCCTGGCGACGAGGGATTTATTCATCGCATCCCTTGAGGACTCTAGATCCATGATAAAGCCTAGGAAGGGCCTAAGGAAGGCGCCATGCTTTGCATTGCATTTTTGAGCTATTTCCCCTTCACTCATATTAAGCTGATGGTGCATGCCTTTTCACCTTGGCTTTTCATGGAAGGGGGAGGAGGCCATTATCTTCTCCTTAATACGGGCTTTCCCTTTGGCGAATTCCCTTTTGCCTATGAAAGAAGGACATCAAGCCTCCAAGAAAGCTAGATCATCCGTTTCAGGAGCTTGGAGATGTCCTTCCCCCAATTTCCTAAAGCTCCATCGGGATAGGGCTTCTTCACAGAACCATATCCGCCGCTTGGAGGATGAAGCCTAAAGAATGGCTTCAAACCCTTCAAATTCGATATTTTAATGCTTCCTTTTACGAGGGCTTCGGCTAGCTCCCTGAGGCTCTGAAAGCCTAGCTCTTTAGCCCCCTCCTCCGTTAAGGGCCTGTCGCCTACAAGCCTCCCCCTTTTTCTAAGGAGCTCATAAAGCATGGCACTATCGATGATGCCATAGGCAACGCGATCCTTGACCTTTTGGAGCATGCCCATGTATTCAGGAGTTTCTTGAACTAGAACGCAGGTGTTTACCTTCTTAAGCCTCAGCCTCTTAAGGGTTTCCTCAACATCCGATGGGGTATTCACCATACCCCTTACGCGTACCACAGCCATTAGGTTCGACAAGGATCAGTCTCCTCCATAAGGCTCCATTACCCGTTCCGTTATGTCGCCCAGTCTTGGGGAGTCACGACCTTGAAGGTCTCCTTAAGGGCATTGAAGGTCGCGTATACTATAGATGCCCTAGTCCTAGTGGATCCGTAGGCCCTTGTCCAGATGTCCCTAATTCCCGTAAGCTGGAGGATCGTCTTGACGCCCTCACTCGCTACAAGACCCAAGCCCCTAGGACCGGGTATAAGCTCGACGATTACACTTCCACATTTCCCCCTCACCTTAAAGGGGAGGCTGTGGGGCTGGTCACAGGCGCACTCTCTTGACCCGCAGCCTCGCCTTACAGGTGTTATATTGAGCTTGGCATCGAGGGTTGCCTTCTCTATGGCAGTCCTCCACTGCTTAGCCTTCCCAGAGCCAAGGCCAATCCAACCATTTCTGTTTCCTATGGCAACAATAGCCCTAAAACGTCCCTTCTCACCCGCATCCGTCTGCTTCTGGACAAGGCCTGTATCGAGGACCTCAACCTCCAGCCCAGGGAGAAGGACATCCACGATCTCTGGCTCCATGATCCTGTAACCCTGGATGAAAATATCTTCTATGGAAGTGATCTTACCAGCCTGTACTAGTTTACCAAGGCTTGTCCTTGGAATCCATCCTTCCCCTTCCCCTTCGGCTTCCGATTCCGATTCCGATTCCGATTCCGATTCCGATGACACGTCCTATTCTACCCCCTTCCAAAGGACTTATCTATCTCAGCCTTCGTAGCTTCGAAATGCCGAGGAAGCTCTTCAGGCCTAACGCCTCCAGCCAAGTAGGAGGAGAAAGTCTTTTTATAAAGCTCCGGATTCATCTTCTGAAGGGAATCGGCATAGCGGGCAATATGGATGCCCCTTATCCTTTCCTCATCAGGAAAAACATTTTCTCCATGGGGGACCTTCAAGCCAGCATCCAAAGCACCCTTCATGGCTGCTGATGCACGGGAGCCCTTGATAAGCCTTTTCAAGCCCGTATCCAGGACTGCCTCCTCGATGCCCTTACAAAGGGCCCTGAGTCCCAATAAGTATCCTGCCAGATAGGCGCTGGGGATATTCCCACGACTGGCCTTCCATCCATATTTCTTCGAAAGTTCCATGGTGCTCGCCGAAGCCAGGACCCTATCTCCTTGGGGCTCCGCCACTATGGCTTGAACTTGATAGTTCTTGTTCGCACCCCTGACGACAAGCCTTGGTTTTCCTGAAAGGATGAGCTTTAAACGCTTTCTGTAATCCGTTCTTTTTAGCCTCCTTCGCTTTAAGGGAAGGCCGGGCATCTACCTTAGCCTCCTCCTAGCCAGTCCTTGGACTTCGATGTAGTGCCTCAGTTCGGCTAGGCTCTTGAAGGCACCTCCTTTCGCCATCAAGTAAAGCCTTCTGTAGCTCGAGGTCGTGATAAGCCTCCTTTCTTTAAGCTCCCTAAGAAGCCTTCTTTGGGATCGAATCCTCGTAGGCCATGAATTCCCAGGTCCAAATCTTGCCTTCATAGCGCCCTT
>JAGTQN010000011.1 GCA_018396395.1 Candidatus Bathyarchaeota archaeon
CTTACCTCGGAAACGATCTTCTATTCCTTAAGTATGACCCTAAGATTCATCATTCTTATGGAATCCTTTTCCCTCTTCTTTCTTACGACCATTCCTGACGATCTGAGCCTAGCCCTCGAGAAAATGGGAATTCCCCACGATTTTTGCTTTGCCTTCACCTCCGCCATCAGGTTCGTTCCAGATCTCGCTTTGGAGATCCAATCGATCATGGATGCCCAGAAATCGAGGGGGCTTGAGCTAGAGAAAGGTAGTTTTATGGAAAGGATAAGGAATTATATACCGATCCTCATTCCCATGCTCATCAGAAGCTTCCAGAGGAGCCTAGAGCTGGCTGAAGCCATGGAATCTAGGGCCTATGGCGCCCTGAAGAAGAGGACAAGCCTATACGAGCTGAAGATGGTAAGAAGCGATTACATGGCTACTGCCCTTATCATTATATTCCTCTTTACGATGCTTTATGTAAAGTTCTTCATCAAGCTTCCTTAGGCTCTTGTTCTCCAGATTCTTCGTTAGGAGTAAGGGACTACGCTTATTTTCTAAGGTATGTATAGAAGCCTATGTGAGGAAGGTGACGAAGCTTAGGATCCTTGCTGATGAGAGGGAGAAACCTTCTGGAGTAGCGGATGCCCTCAAGAATCTAGGAGTCCTTGTGGAATATCGGAAGCTTGAAGTAGCCGATTATATCGTCTCGAGAGAAGTTGCCGTTGAAAGGAAGGAGGCTGAAGACTTCCTTAGATCCCTTTTTGATGGGCGCCTCTTCGATCAGGCAAGAAGGCTCTCCCAGAGCTATAGAATCCCTATCATCATCCTCGAGGGGGATGCTATCTCCATAGGGCAAAAGCTAAAGAATCGAGGGACCTTATGGGGAGCCCAAGTTTCCCTTTCCCTCAAATATGGTATCAGGTTCTTCCAAACATCCGATTCAAAGGAAACGGCGGAACTCCTCCATTCCTTAGCGAGGCATGAGGGGAAAAGGGGGCCTTCACGACCCCTAGTTTCCATTAGAAAGCCTAAGGGATCTCTAGAAATCTCGAAGGCCCAGCTTGCTGTAGTAGCCTGCCTTCCTGGCATTGGGCCAAAACTTGCAGACGGATGCCTTAGGCGCCTGAAGACTGTAAAGTCCGTTTTTTCGGCAACGGCGGCCCAGTTGGCTATGGTCCCAGGCTTAGGGAGGACAAGGGCCGAGAGGATCGTCGCCTTCCTCAACCATCCCTACGAGCCCTCAAATACGCCCCCTCATCCCTTTCATTAAAGCCTCCATCCCCCTTCAGATGCCTCAGAAATGCCTGCAAAAAGTTAAACGGAACCCAGTCGATATCATAATTTGATAGTCCTTGAATGCAGGGATTAAGCATCCCCTACGAGCCTGCCGCCTTGACTTCGAGAACAAGTACATTTCTTTAGTTGCCTCGAGGAACCTGCCAGAAACAAAGCTTCTTGGCTTCTCTGTAGGGCCTTACGAAGAGGGAAAGGAGTATAAAGAAAGGTTTTGGATAGCCAAGGCCCTCGTGGCGGCTGGCGTTGCGAAGTTCAAGGCAGATGCTTTCATGGACTTCTCAACCTTGGCAAAGATTCATTGGACTGAAATGATCCAGGATAAAAGTAGCTTTTCAAGGCTACCTGAAGGTTTCTATGAAAAGCTCCTCCTTTACATGGCTGATCTCAAGGCAAAGGGTGAAAAGGATCCAGATTGGGCCGAAAAATATGTAAAATCGAAGAGGTATGCCGAAGATATTATCAATTATCGTTTGAAAAAAATCGTCATCTTGGCATCCTATCCCACCGTTTCCAGCAACGCCCTTCAAGCCCTTACTGCCGAGGAAAGGATCCTCTATGAGGGGCTTCGCAACCTTATCTCAGAGTGGAGGACATACGTTTTAGGAATGGAAGCTTTGGAAGTGTGAAGACGATATGCTGGAAGAGGTCAAGGTTGACGTAGAGGAGAGGTTCTACGAGTTCCTCAAATCCTTCAAAACAGAGGATGGTCGCCTCAAGTATCCATCCCTCCTCGAGCAGGCAGCCATTGCCAACCTTAGGTCCTTGGTTGTCGATATGGAGGACCTCATTTCCTTCGACGATATGCTGGCTAAGCTCGTCTTGTATGAGCCAGATAAGTGCCTTCCAAGCTTCGAGAGGGCCGCAATAAAGGCCCTTGAGAAGGAAGCCCCGGAGTACAGGGCAGAGATTAGGCGCTTCCACGTTCGCCTAAGGGGCCTTCCCCAGAAGGTCAACCTCAGGGAGATAGGCTCCGATCATATAAGGAAGCTTATTCGCTTGGAAGGGGTCGTCGTAAGGTCATCGCCCGTCAGGCCCCTCCTAGTAGAAGGGGCTTTTCAATGCAGGCGATGTGGCCATGTTACTGTGCTTCCCCAAACAGGGGTCTATGTCCTTGAGCCATCCAGGTGCATCAACCCTGCCTGTAGGAGGACGGGGCCCTTCGAACTCCTAGAATCTGAATCGACCTTCATCAACTTCCAGGAAATTCGCGTACAGGAGAAACCCGAGGACCTTCCTCCTGGCCAGATACCCCGTTGGCTGAACGTCAAACTTGAGGAGGACCTTGTGGATATGGCGAGGCCGGGAGATCATGTTTCGATTACAGGTATCGTCAGGACTGAGCAGGAGGTTCTGGCTCGAAGGGGTAGGTTGAGGACCTTCAACATAACCATCGATGGGAATTATGTGGAAGTTCTAGGAAAGGAGCCTGAAGCCGTGGAGATAAGCCCTGAAGAGGAAGAAGCCATAAGAAAAATTGCCCAGGATCCTTGGGTCCACAACAACATCATACGCTCCATAGCTCCTAGCATACATGGCTACGAGGACATTAAGGAAGCGATCATGTACCTACTCTTCGGAGGAGTCCCTGTCACGACACCCGATGGCGTGCAGATCCGGGGAGACATAAACGTTCTTCTTATAGGGGATCCAGGGACGGGCAAGAGCCAGCTCCTTCAATATGTTCATCGTATAGCTCCGAGGGGGCTTTATACCCATGGAAGGGGTACCACAGCCGCTGGATTAACCCTTGCTGTCCTCAGGGAGCCTCGGGGTGGCATGACCTTGGAAGCCGGAGCCCTTGTCCTTTCTGACCGTGGTGTCTGTGCCATTGATGAGATCGATAAGATGAGGCCTGAGGATAGGGTTGCGATTCATGAAGCCATGGAACAGCAGACTTGCTCTGTAGCCAAGGGTGGAATTGTGGCAACCCTCAATGCAAGGGCTTCGATCCTCGCGGCTGCCAACCCTGCCCTTGGTAGATACGATCCCTACAGGACCGTAAGTGAGAATATCAACCTACCGGTTACGATCCTGTCGAGGTTTGATCTCATCTTTGTCCTCAGAGATCAGCCCTCCAAGGATTTGGATGCCCGCATGGCGGAGCATGTCCTGACCCTCCATAAAACCGGTGCCCCACCTGTAGAGCCCGTCATCCCGCCTGAACTTTTGAAGAAGTATATAAGCTATGCAAAGCGCATCAATCCCGTCCTCACCGATGAGGCGAAAAAAAGGCTTCAAGACTTCTATCTTCGTATGAGGGCTATGTCCGAGTCTGCCGATTCCCCCATAGCCATTACGATACGACAGATCGAATCATCCATAAGGCTAGCAGAGGCAAGGGCAAGGGCAGCCCTCAGAAGCCAAGTGACAGCCGAAGATGCTGAGGCTGTCATAAGGCTCATGCAAAAATCCCTTATGCAGGTTGGCATCGACCTTACTTCTGGTAAGCTGGACATAGACCTCATCATGACAGGCAAGCCCAAGAGCGTAAGGGAAAAGCTCCAGGTCATCATAGGAGTCGTAACGAAGCTTGAGAAGGAAAAGGGTTTGGCTGAGGAGGAAACAATCTATGAAGTCTTAAAATCCGAGTATGGTATCGATCGTGGGGAGGCTGCGAAGCTCCTCCAACAGCTTAAGAGTGAAGGGACCCTTTATTCTCCAAAGCTTGGCTTCGTAGCTAGGACTAGGTAATACTGAAGAATAAAAGGCTCAAAGACGAAGGATGGATAAATGAAGGTTAAGGATCTGCCAATACCGGATGCCCTGAAGGCGGTCATCCAAAAGAGCGGTATTGAAGATCTTTACCCACCCCAGGAAGATGCCCTTTTCAGGACAAGGGTCCTTAAAGGGGGAAATCTTGTCCTTGCGAGCCCTACGGCTAGCGGTAAAACCCTTGTGGCAGAGATCTGTGCCCTAAAACATGTCCTTGAAGGCTTTGGAAAGGTCCTATATCTCACGCCCTTAAGGGCCCTTGCCTCGGAAAAGTTTAGGGACTTTCGGAAGTATGAGGGACTAGAGAAGCCTGGGGGAGGAAGGGTTCGAGTGGCAATAAGCACGGGAGACTATGATTCCTCCGATCCCTGGCTCGGGCGCTTCGACATCATCGTTAGCACAAACGAAAAGGTCGATTCGCTTCTGAGGCATAGGGCACCATGGATTGAGAACGTTTCCTTGATCGTATCCGATGAACTCCATTATATAGTCGATGGGGAAAGGGGTCCAACCCTCGAAGTCGTCCTTGCAAGGCTAATGCAAATAAACCCAAGGCTTCAGGTACTAGCCCTGAGCGCAACCATAAGGAATGCCCAAGAGATTGCTGAATGGCTTAAAGCCGATTATATTACGACGGACTGGAGGCCTGTAAAGCTCAGGGAAGGTGTTTACCTTGATGGAGTCGTGAGCTTTAATGATGGCCATGTCCATCGGTGCGAAGAACTCTATGGCAATCCGGCTGTAAACGTGGCCGTGGAAGTCGTAGGTAATGGCGGACAGGCCCTCATCTTTACGGAAACTAGGCGATCCTCGGTAGAGATGGCTTCTAAGCTCGCTCCTATAATGACGAAGATCCTTTCGAAGAGGGAAAAAGATAGGCTTGAAAGAATCGCCCATGGAATTCTGAACTCTGGCGAGAGGACGAGGTTAAGCGAAGCCCTTTCAAGGCTTGTGGAGCGAGGAGTTGCCTTCCATCATGCGGGTCTGACTGGAATCCATAGGGAAGCCATAGAGGATGCCTTCAGGGAAAGGCTTCTGAAGGTTGTATGTGCAACGCCGACCCTTGCTGCGGGAGTAAACCTTCCTGCTCGAGTTGTGATCCTCAATAGCTACCAACGCTACGAGGTTGGATATGGAAGATATCCTATATCGATCCTCGAGTACAAGCAGATGGCTGGAAGGGCTGGAAGGCCAAGGTACGATGCCTTCGGTGAGGCGATCCTCATAGCCAGGTCGAAGGATGAGGAAGAATATCTCATGGAGAGCTATATCAAAGCTCAGCCTGAGCGCCTCTGGTCGAAGCTTGGCATGGAGAAGGTTCTCAGAACCCATGTCCTATCTACCGTAGCATCGGGCTTCGCCCACTCTGACAAGGGCATTATGGATTTCTTCGAAAGGACCCTCTACGCCTTCCAATACGGTTCGAGGAACATCCAAACTCTTATAAAGAACATTGTCGAATTCCTCCTCAAGGAAGGCTTTCTAGAATGCCAAGGATCAAGCCTTGAGGCTACATCCTTCGGCCGGAGGGTCTCGGAGCTTTACATAGATCCCATATCAGCCGTGATCATCCGGGATGGCTTAAGGAGGGGATCGAAGCTTCTTACTGATATAAGCTTTCTATACCTCGCATGCCATACGCCCGATATGGCTCCAAAATTCTATCCAGGGCGTAGAGAAGAGGGAAGCCTTCAGTCCTACATAGAAGCCCATAAGGACGAATTCATGGTTGATCTCCCTCTTCCCGAAGAATCGGAAGATTCCCTAGCCTTAGAGGAAGCCCTGGCTGAGGTCAAGTGTGTAAGGGTTCTAGAAAGCTGGATCGATGAGGTCTCGGAGGATGGTATTATCGAGAGGTTTGGGGTTGAGCCCGGGGACTTATATAGGCTTCTTGAATCGACGAAGTGGATACTCCATGCCATTCATGAGCTTTCAGCCCTCCTAGGACGAAAGGAGTACCTTTCTCGATTAGAAAGGCTCATGGAAAGGGTTAGGTCTGGTGTCAAGGAGGAGCTCCTTCCACTGACACGGATCGAGGGAATCGGAAGGGTTAGGGGAAGGTCCCTCTTCAACGCAGGCTACAGAAGCCTAGAGGACCTGAGAAGGGCATCTTTAACCGATCTTACAAAGGTTCCTATGATAGGAACGGAGCTGGCAAAGAGGATAAAAGATCAAGTCGGAGGAAAGGTTTCTCAGGAAGAAATGGAAAAGATTCGGGGTGGATGGATGAGGGAACAGAGGCTGCTAACGGAATACGAGCCTTAGGCTCATTTTATCGCAGAACTTCGGAATTCCTATCCTTCGAAGGACGCTACCTCCGCCTTCGCTTTTCTAAAACCATACCCATGGCGACTAGCATCAAGCCAAGGACATCAGAAACCATCGTTGGCTCTGGAATGGCTATCAGGAGCATTCCTAGACTTATCAGGCTTGTTTGTTCTTTAATCTTGATAACTCCCTCTTTTTCCAGCATCTCAATCTGGGAAGCCATCTGGACAACCTTCTGGGCTTTATTCAATCTTGGATCCCTCGCTACGCTGAGGATGCTTGCCCTGAACTCAGCGATCCTTGCAAGATTTTGTCTCGTAACGAATATGTCAAGCTTCTCCATGGCTTCCTGAAGCCTATCAAGGCTCCTTAGGTCCATCTCCTCGATCCATTTGTTTCTCATTTCCATAAGACGATAGGTTCGTTCCATGTTCGATATGGCATGATCCAACTGGCTCAAGGATGCTCTACCTCCGTTAGCTTTGTCATTCTCTGAAGTCCCTGTAAGCCTAAAAGCCTTAAGGGACTCCCAAACCATAAGGCATACTAAAAGCCTTCATCACCTTTTCATCCCTTGAAAAAATCTTTCTACTGGCATATGTTAAATACTAAGAAGGACGGTAAGGAAGCCTAGACAGGTAGAGGGAGGTTTTATGCCTTACTGCGAAGGTTGCGGCTTCGAATTAAAGGAGGGTGCGAAGTTTTGTCCTAAATGTGGGGCAAGGATCCCCTCATTTTCCATAGAGCAGTTCTCAGTCTCAGGAGATAAGCTCATCGATAAGGTGAAGGAACTAATCCATGAAGGCAACGTCAACAGGATTATCGTAAAGGATGAGAAGGGAAGGACCTTCTTGGAGATTCCCGTTACGGCAGCCCTTGTTGGAATCGTATTGGCTCCATTCCTTGCGGCATTAGGGGTTATAGCGGCCTTGCTTACGAACTGTACGATCGTTGTCGTGAGGAGAGAAGAGAAAGAAGGTGAGAAAAAGGTTTGAAGGCCTTCAGATAACAAATGCCTTTAAGGTATTTTAGTCTCTGAAGGGGCTAGAGATTCCAAAGCCCTTCGAAATTCCTTAAGGTCCGGTGGGCAGCCTGGAATAAAAGTTCCCTTAAGCCCATTGTAGAAGGTTGGGGCAAGACAGTTCCCGCAAAGTATGATGTACGCTCCAGTTTTTGGAGGAATTGCCTTAGGTCCCATGAGGATGTAGAGATCTTCCTTGAAAACATCCTCCTTGAAGGCTCCATAAAGGGCTGTGCCAATCCTCCCAAAGCATCCAGTACAGGATTGGCCATCGATGATCTTTACTCTCGGATATTTTCTTCTACAAAGATCCAGTATCGTTACAGTATCCTTTCGATAGGCTTCTCCGATGCTCAAGCCAGATATGGAAATCCTACCAAGGTCCTTCGTCCCAATACCCTTTTCTTCAGCCCAAGAAAGAAAGCGAATGGTCCTCGGATCGACCCCCATGACCTTGGCCGCAACCGTGTCAACAGCCACAGGATCAGAGCCTCCTAAGGCTAGGTCAAGCCTTTGCTTCTCGAAGGGAGGGATGTGATGGGTCGAGAAGGTTCCATCCACAATGATGAGGTCACTTGGCCTTGCCATGTTTAGATCTACGATGGCCTCTTCTAGCCTATCGATGCGATGGTAGAGTCGCTTATCCTCCTTTGGAATAAGCCCATAGAGGTTTTTCATTGCTACCGTTACGCCGGCCAGATGATGGGTCTTCAAGGTTGGGACATTGATAAAGACATCGCATTGAAGGGCTGCTCTAGCTATCCGGAGGGTTTTGAAAAATTGGATCCTTTAGATGAACTTCATCAAAGGGCTCTTCGTTAAAGTTTATCATAACGGCACCCATATCCTTTGCAATCCTTGCGTAGAGATTATGTAACGAAAGATCGGGCCAAGTGGGCGATTCTCCTATGGCGATATACTTAGCCCCGGCGCGTTTCACAAGATCTACGATGGCCATGGTGAATTCTGGGTGAACGGTTTCCCCTGTTTCTGGAGGAGCTCCATCCACGAGGTTCGGCTTTATGAGGACCTTATCCCCAGATCCGACAACCCTTTCAATCCCACCAATGAGTTCTATTGCCTTTTCGGCCCTAGCCTTCAGGTCTAGATCCCTCACGATGGAAACATTCGTAGTTGACATGGACTCACCATATTCCACATCCACGATATACAATAACTAGACAAATACGATTTTCTTTCCTTTATTAGTTTATTCGATTATGACGAAAGATGGAAGGGTTAGCTCCATTGCAATTTAGACCTCTCAAGAGGAACAAATGATTATCCAAAATTCAGGAGGACAAGCTTTTATTCTAGTCCCTCATAAGTATTCCTCCGTGGTTTCTTTGTTCATAGCCATTAGAGATGGAATCCTTACCTGGTCAGGCTTTCAAGATGTCTTCTCGGGACTTGATGCTCTTGGCCTCAAAAGCCTTGAGTTAGCCATCTCTAAGAAGAAGGAGGACCCTGCGGAAACGAGACCTTTATCGGCCCTTGGAGTAGAGCTTTCGAGGGAGGGCATCGAGGACCTAAAGGAGACTTTCAAGAGGAAGGGTATCTCGGTTTGCGCCATCCTCCTGGATAATGATTTCTCCAAGGAAGACCTGAACGGCGAGGTCAAATACGTAACAGAAGCTTGTGCGATTGCCCAAGAGCTTGGTGTAAAAGTCGTAAGGATTAACGCTGTAATGAAGGAAATACCTGGAGCATCCCTCCTCGACTACCATAGACTTACGGTAAAAGGCATCAAAGCCTGCTTAAGAAAGGCTGAGGACCTAGGGATTTCTTTGGCCGTCGAGAACCATGGCATCATCGCCAATAAATTCGGCTTTCTAATCCGTCTATTCAAAGTTATTGGATCCGAGCTTTTTGGACTAACCCTCGATACTGGCAACTTCTATTGGTTCGGCTATCCTCTGGAGGAAATATACGATATCGTCTATGGCTTAGCCCCCTTCGTAAAGCATACCCATATCAAAAATGGAAGGGTTCCAGCAGATCGTAGGGATAGGAAACGAAAACCTAGGGATATGAATATGACTCCCCTTTACGAGGGAGACATAGATATGAAGATCGTTGTGGAAACCTTGAAGGATGCAGGATATGACCATGATCTCACCATCGAGGACGAATCCCTAGGGAACTTTCCTGTGGAAGATAGAAAGGCAATCCTTGTCAAGGATGTCGACTATATGAGGAAGCTTCTTCCTTAAACGGGGGACTTCATAAACAATTTATGTTTCATTTTTCTATCCTGCGAAAGCAATGATTAGATGGCGAGCCGAATTGGAACGCCCTCCTCCTCCCCAAAGATCTGGAGTTGTCCTCCCAATTCCCGAAAAATGTAAGGGATGTGGCATCTGCGAGCTTACCTGCTCCCTTATCCATGAAGGTACATGCAGCCCTCAGCTTTCGAGGATCCATCTTCAAAGGGATATCTTTACAGAAGAATGTACTCATAGCCTTTGCATCCAATGCGATTGGCCGGCATGCTTCTTCGCATGCTCCGTTGGTGCACTCTTTATCGATAGGAAGTCTGGAGCAAGGACCATCGATGAAAGCCAATGCATTGGATGCGGTTCTTGCGCCAAAGCATGTCCTCTTAATAAAAATAGCATCATCAAGTATAACCCCAATAAGGGAGTCTATTTCAAATGCGACCTCTGCAGCGGAAGACAGAGAGGTCCTGCCTGCGTTGAGGCTTGTCCCTGGGAGGCCCTAAAGTACATTCCAGCCTCTGAGAGGGGTTGATAGCGATGGGAATGAATCCTAAGGGATCATACTATGGTTGGGTAGGGCGCATCCTTCGCGTAGACCTTGGCTCTGGAAGGATATGGAGCCAGGATACGATGCCCTATGCCAAGGACTTCATAGGGGGCAGGGGCATCGCAGCCAGGATTGCCTGGGAGGAGCTGAAGCCAGGCATCGATGCCTTCGATCCGGAGAATCGCCTCATCTTCATGACAGGTCCCCTAACAGGAACCCTGGCTCCAAGCTCAGGAAGGATCGAGGTCTGCGGTGCTGCTCCCCAAGCCTATCCAAAGACCCATTATACCCGATCCAACATGGGAGGTTGGTTCGGATCCGAGCTTAAATACGCGGGCTTCGATGGTATCGTCATCCAGGGGGCCTCCGATAGGCCCGTCTATCTATGGATAGAGGATGGAAAGGCTGAGATCCTTGATGCGAAGGAGCTCTGGGGACGGGATACCTTCTCAACCCAAAAATACCTTCTGGATAGACATGACAGAAACGCCCAAATTGCCTGCATAGGACCTGCAGGGGAAAACCTTGTCCGATATGCCGTTGTTCAAAGCAGAACGGAGAATGCTGCTGGACAGGGGGGCTTCGGAGCCGTCATGGGATCCAAGAAGCTTAAAGCCATAGCCGTCAGGGGAACGGGAGGCGTAAGGATTGCCGAGCCTGAAAGATTCTTCGATTTATGTATTGCAACGAATAGGGCCCTTCGAACAGCGAGGGGGCGTCCCCCTTCAGGTTATAGGGATCCAGAAATGGCACGGAAGTATGGGGCTAAAAGCGCCGCCTGCAGCCAGGCTTGTCCCATGGATTGTGGCATCGTTTATACTAATGTTCCTGGAAAAGTTAATCGTGGCATCCAAAAGACAAGGATTCAATGTGTGGCACCCCTTTTCGCAGGAGCAGAGAGATTCTACGATTGGAAGATTGGGAGAGAAGCAGGGACAGAGCTGAGTGCCTTAGCCAATAAGCTTGGACTCAACCATTGGGTCCTTCTCCTAGGAGTCGTTCCTTGGCTTAGAGAATGCCATAGAAGGGGATTGATAAAGGACCTTGATGGAGGACCAATCGACTTCGACAACCCTAGGTTTTGGACCAATCTTTTGGAGAAGATCAGCCAAAAGGAAGGCATAGGCAAAATCCTCGCCGAGGATGTACCGAGGGCATCGGAGATCCTTAAGATCGGGGAAGATGTCATGAAAAGCCTTTATCCAGCCTATGGTTTTCCAGGTCACTGGGATGGTCATGGAGATAAGGTAAACCCAGCCTTCTTTCCGCTTTGGATCGTTTCAGCGCTGCAATGGTTTACGGATACGAGGGATCCCTTCAGCTCAGGCCATGGCTACACTTCCTGGCTTGCAAGCTGGTCGAGGATCCTTCCATGGGATCGCCTTGCAGGTGTAGGGGAGAAAGTATACGGTTCGAGGAAGTCCATCGATCCCTCGTATCCATATGAGTACAAGGCCCAGCCTGCCATATGGGAGCAGAATGAGAGCGTCCTGAAGGATTCCTTGCCTCTATGCGATAACCTGTTTCCCTTTCTCTACACGACGCAGACAGAGGACAATTATGCTAGGGTCATGCTAAGCTCCGGGGAGGTTGTCGAAGGCAAGTCCATAGGCTATCATCTTTTCCAAGCGGCTACGGGTTTAAAGCTCGATGAGGCGGAATTCCGGAGATGTGCAGAAAGGATCTTCAATCTTGAGAGGGCTATCGATGTCAGAAACTACTCGAGGAGGAGGGAAGACGATCTGAAGATCATTCCATATTTCGAAACTCCGGAGAACATAATAGGCCCTTCAGGAAGGCTCGAATCCTTGGATAGGAAAGCCTTCCTAAAGCTTGTAGACGAATATTATGAGCTTCGGGGCTGGGATTTAGAAACTGGCATACCAACGAAACATAAACTCGAAGAGCTCGGCTTGAAGGATGTGGCCGAAGAGCTTCATCGATCCCTTTCATAGTCTTTGAAGGAAATCGATCAATACCTCTTTCAAGGCTTTACTTTTCCTCATTAGCCATCGAAATCGATATACCTATCGCAATCCTGAGGATGCCTTAAGCTCGACTTTAGACTAAAAGCTTTTTTTAGAGAAAGGAGGCATAATAAATAACCAAAAGGGAAATGGGCTTGACTGGGAAAATTGAGGTTCTCGTGAAACTGTATGGTCCCTTTTGGGAGATTGCAGGGGACGGTGAATTGAAGATCTGTTCACCAGCCCCATCAAATCTCAAGACCCTTTTAGACTTATTAAGAGGATCTTTAGGGAAGAAATTCGAGGAACTCTTAATTGATGGAGAAGGAAATCTTCAGGATGACGTCCTTCTGCTCCTCAATAACAGGATCTTGAGCATAAGGGACGTAGAATCGGAGCTGAAAAACGGGGATGAAATAAGCATCATAAAGCTCATATCGGGAGGTTAGGCGAACGGTAAGGACAAGGGTCGTTGAAGGAAACTAGATCGACGAAGAATTTCAAAGGCTCCCTTAGATTCGGAAGGGATCCTTTAACTTTAGGACCGTTAGGCTTTAATAGCAAGTTCTAGAAGTCTATCTAAGAATACCAATTGGCGAAGGGAATCGATATGTCGAGTGAACCTAGGGTTGTCTTCATAGGCAACAAGCCTATAATGAACTATGTCCTGACCATTATCAGGAGCTTCAGTTCTCCTGATGTCAAGGAAGTCGTCCTCAAGGCGAGGGGTCGCTCCATAACAACAGCCGTTGATGTGGCTGAGGTAACAAAACGCCAGTTTATGAAACAGCTCGATGTGAAGGATATCGTCATCGGCACTGAGGAAATCAAGCTTGAAGGCGGCGGCACAAGGGCTGTTTCTACGATCGAAATCACTCTCAAGAAGGAGGATAGCTAACATCGATTCCAAATTTAATGCAGGAATTTTCAACTTTTTCATCTGAATTTTTTAAAAATTTTTATCGTTTAGGGCAAAACATTTGGAAAGAGATAAGATATATTAAGAATCAATTCCGCTGATCTCAATAGTTGAAATACCAAATCCTGGCCAAAGTGAGGTAAGGAAGAGGATGCCTAATTTCAGAGAAATCATAGGAACAGGCTTCTTTAACTCTGAAAAGTAAGAGCATTCAACTTTATCTGAATATCTTTATCTGAAATCTATGCGAAGGATATATCCTCCGAGATTCTCTGCCTTCAAAGCGAAGCGAATCCCGAAAGGCTTATTTAAGCCTCAAATTACCATTCGTTACAAACTTTATGAGATGCTTGTATCCCTGATGGCTGACTCTGAAATCAGCTGGTCATCGCTACACGACGTAGGTCGCTTCCATATGGCGCGGTATGTTTTATCGTCCTACAGCTTCCTTTAAGGATAAGGCCACCTATCGACGAAAACGATAGGGCTTAGAGGAAAACATAAAGTATGAGTGCCTTACAAGGTGCTTTAACCTTAAGCCTTAGGGAGCCCTATCTTATCTCCTTCGATGCTTTATGAAAACCTTCGAGAGGAATAGGAATCCTAGGCAGATAGTGAAGTAGCCTATGCCCTATCCTATCCTATACTATACTTATACCTTTCATGTCCATCCTTAAGGAAGGATTCAAAAGCCATAGAATAAGCCTATGGCTTCCTAGAAGCCATGAATCCATATGGCGTTGGTTCTATTCCATCGCTTCGGAGGCCTTTCATTTCATCATTTCAGAAGCCTTCTATACGGGAAGGGCTAAGAAGGTTTTCGTAGGCGAGAGGACCATAAACCTGAATGGCGTCAAAGCCTGGATATGGAATGGATGGCTTTAGAGCCCAAATCCCGGAGGCTCCTAGCCTTAGAGCTAAGCTGGATGAGGAGAGGAGCAGCCTTACGTTACGTTATGGTATATCTATTCCTAAGGAAGCTTAAGTTAAGGAAAGGAAAATTATGGCATAAGGATTATCGTTTCGTAGCCGATAGGGCTCCATGGTATGGCATAGCCTCTGAGCTTGGGCTTAGGCTTATCCACGATGGAAGCCTTCTAAAGCCTCCTGAGAGGCTAAGCAAGGAAGTAAAGCGCAGGCTTAAGGACTTCTCTTCGACCTTTACTATACTTCCCATGCAGATGCCATAAGCCCTTCAGCCATTTATCGCATGCCTTGAAGCCTGGAAGGGCTACTATGACGTAAGGCATCATAGGGCTTTAGGAAAGGCTCCATATGGATCCTTAGCAGCCAAGCCCCTTAATATGCTAAGCCTCGTAGAGGAGGCGGTGCGGAAGGCTTAAGGTTACAGCACCCCTTACAAAAAAGGCAAAGCGTAAGGCTTACAGAATCCTCGATAAAGAGTGTATAAGGGCAAGGAAAGGGATAAGGATGTCCTTTTGCTAAGGAAAAGTATGAAAAAGAAAAAATATCGGATGGGTATAAAACCCTTTACGTGGTGAGGATCTTGGGAAGCGTAAAGGATTTAGAGATCATCATGAAACCGGAAAGGGATAAGATGGGGATTGGTAGATTCCATTTTTCTGACCGCTATTCGGTTTTTGATTGGGGGGAAATGCCCGATCACATCTTTGGGAAGGGAGCCGCCCTTTGTATCGTGGGTGCTTACTGTTTCGAAAGGCTTGAGGAAAAAGGCATCAAAACCCATTATAGGGGACTTGTCGATTCTTCCGGGAAAGTGATTAGCTTTGATGAGTTGAATAGACCAACTAATATTATGGAGATAAACCTTGTAAACGTATACAAGCCCAAGACCTATGTTCATGAAGGAAAACTTTACTACGATTATAGTATCTTCGACCCTTCCCTTAGCAACTTTCTAATCCCTCTTGAAATAATATATCGTAACGGGCTTCCCGAGGGTTCATCGATTTTTAAAAGACTCGAAGCGGGCTTCCTTTCCTTGGAAGAGCTTGGGCTAGATCACTTCCCTAAACCCAACGAGAGGCTTCAAAGACCAATTTTTGATATAAGCACGAAGTTCGAGGAATTCGATAGATATATTTCTTGGAAGGAAGCCAAAAAAATGGTTTCCCTTTCAGACGAAGAGGTGGAAGATATGAAGGATATTCTTTTAAAAGTCAACGATACGATTACTCGAATGGCCTCAAGGGCATCCTTGGAAAATGAGGATGGAAAGATAGAGTTAGCCTTCGATCCTTCTAGAAGCCTTATGGTGGTAGATGTGGTTGGTACATTGGATGAGTGCAGGTTTACCTTCGATGGATTGCCCATAAGCAAGGAAATCTTGCGGAAATGGTATAGGCATACGGAATGGTATAGGGATGTGGAGGAGGCGAAAAGGATATCAAGGGAAAGGGGAATCAAAAATTGGAAAAAACTTTGCAAATCAAGTCCTCCGAAGCTTTATGAAGAACTCAGAAAAATAATAAGTGAGATGTATCTTTCGGCGGCAAATTCACTTGTAAACCGTAAGATATTCGATGCCCCCTCCCTTTCTGAAGTTATAAAAAGATATTTGGCTATCGGTGGTGAAATGGATGCCCCTTCCTGAGATAAGGGAAATACTTTCAATGTACGATAAAAAGAATATAAGAATCGGAGTGCTAGGATCCCATTCAGCCCTAGAAATTGCCCATGGTGCAAAGCAGGAGGGCTTCGAAACCGTCGTTGTCTGTGAGAGGGGAAGGGAGAAAACCTATACAAAATATTATAAAAACCTTTTCGATCATGTTATCCTTCTCGACAAATTCTCTGAAATTGTAGGGGAAGAAAATCTAAAGAAAATGATGGAATTAAATACTATTTTTGTTCCAAATCGATCTTTTTCTGTTTATGTTGGCTATGAAAACATTGAAAATAAATTTAGTATCCCAATAATGGGAAATCGATATATGTTAAAGACTGAGGAAAGAAATGTTCCAAAAAACCAATATTATTTACTTCAGAAAGCAGGAATTCACACGCCAAAGATTTTTAAATCTTACAAGGAAATTGACCGTCTTGTAATAGTTAAAGTTCCAGAGAAAAAAAGGACGATTGAAAGGGCCTTCTTCTATGCATCTTCTCCGACAGAATTTAAAAGAAAGGCGGAAGATAGGATAAAGAGGGGAATTGTAAGCGAGGAGGCTTTAGAAAAGGCCATCATTGAGGAATACATCCTCGGAGCAAAATTCAACGCAAATTTCTTCTGGTCCCCTTTAACCGATGAATTGGATCTTCTTGGATTCGACAAGAGAATCCAGACGGATTTGGATGGAGTCCTCGACCTTCCGGCCTCAGAACAATTGGAGCTTGGCATTATTACGCAGAACATAGAGGTGGGGCATTTTGGGGTTACGATGCGAGAAAGTCAGCTAGAGAAAATCTTCGAATCAGGGGAACGTTTTGTTAAAGTCTGTAAGGTTGAATATCCTCCTGGGATGATAGGTTTATTTGCCCTACAGGGCGCTTTAACGAAAAACCTTGAGTTCTATGTCTTTGATGTCAGCCCCCGTGTTCCTGGATGCCCATGCGTCGAGCCCACATCGCCCTATATGAAATATAAATATGGTATGGAAGTCGGTCCTGGAAGGAGGGTTGCGATGGAAATAAAACGCGCCATCTTGGAGGATCGAATCGAGGAGATCGTTACATGATGAAAGAGGAAATAAATGAAATCCTGAAAAAATACGATAGAAAGAAAATTTCAATAGGAACCTTAGGTTCCCATTCAGCCCTGAACATTTTTAAAGGTGCCAAAGAAGAAAATCTGAGAACCGTCTGTATTTGTAAGAAGGATGACGAAATCGTCTATAAAAAATTTCAATTGGCTGACGAGGTCATCTTTGTAAGCCAATTCCAAGAACTTCTTGATGAAGCGATCCAAGAAAAACTGAGGGAATTAAACACTATACTGATACCCCATGGATCCTTTACTGCCTATATCAGCGCTGAAGAAATAATGAGCCGCCTTCTCGTGCCAATGTTTGCTAACAGGGAGCTTCTAAGATGGGAGGTCGATAGAGAAAAACAAAGGAAATGGCTTGAAATGGCTGGATTAAATTTACCGAAGACCTACAAGGATCCCAAAGAGATTGAAGGCTTAACGATCGTAAAATTTCCTGGAGCCAGGGGAGGCCGTGGCTATTTTCTGGTTACGTCACCGAAATCTTTCTTTGAAAAGGCAGAAGATATGATGAAAAGGGGTCATTTAACTAAGGAAGATCTTGAAAGCGTACATTTGCAGGAATATATAATCGGAGGGCATGTCTATCCCCACTACTTTCGATCGATAATGGAAAATGATGTTGAATTTTTGGGGGTTGATAAGCGCTACGAGTCCACTGTGGATGATATAGGGCGAATTCCTGCCTCGGAACAGCTCCAGATAGATCTTAGGCCCACATACACAATTGTGGGAAATATCCCCATTACCCTGAGGGAATCCCTGCTTCCGGAGATACTAAGGATGGGGGATAGGGTTGTCGAAGCCTCTATGAAAATTTCCTATCCTGGCATTATAGGACCCTTTTGTCTGGAAACCGTTATCACGGACAACCTTAAAATATATACCTTCGAAATATCGGCAAGAATCGTCGCAGGAACAAACGTGGGCATAGGAACTTCCCCCTACTTATACTTAAAATACGGGGAAAGGATGTGGATGGGGAGACGCATAGCAAGGGAAATAAAAAAGGCTATTCAGACCGATAGATTAGAAGAGATAGTCTACTGAAAAATGGATGCCCGCTTCAAGACGAAAAATAAAAAGGCTAAAATGATTTCTGAAGAGCTTCCATAAATTAGGACCTTAATGGAGAAATCTTGTCGTCCATGAAGGACATGGAAACAATCTTCGAGTCTGAAATTGAAATGAATAAATATCGAGCGAAAAAGGAAAGAAAATGAAATAAAATGAAATATAAGAAAATAAAAACGATTTAGCAATTGAATTATTCTAGAGTTCCTGAAGCCACCTCATATTTTCCTTGAACTCCCTTCACAACCTTCGTATCTATTCGTCGATAATAGCGTCCAAAGAGCGAAGAAAGCCTTCGGGCTTCTTCAGGGTATGCGTCGATAACATTCACCCTTTCTTTTGGATCTTGGAGAAGGTTATATAGTTCATCAGGTTCCCCCTCAGGGCGCTGTATGTAGCTCCATTCCTCATCCCTTATGCAACGATCGATACCTTCATGATAACCTGTGATTATTGCCTTCCTATGATAGTCAGCCTCACCTTCAAGAATCGATAGGAAGCTCTTACCATGCATCGATCCAATGTTTCCCCTAAACCCTAGGGCTTCGAGGATAGTGGGTAAAAGATCGGGAAATTGGATGAGGGCCTTTGTTCTTCTAGCCCCTTCGCCTCCCGGTAGGCGAATCATGAATGGAACCTTGAGGAGTTCGTTGTAAAGCCTATCCGTTCCCTTAAGAAATTTACCATGATCTGCCAAGGGATGCCCATGATCTGCCAAAAGGACTATGATGGAATCCTCGTAGTATCCTAAGGCCTTGAGTTCTTTGAAGAGGAAGCCTAGGCAATGGTCGACGAAGGATACCTCACCGGCATAAAGCCCCCGGATATGCCTTATCTCCTCATCGTTAGCCCAGTCCCTAGCCTTACCTCCCATGGGAAGGATCAGGCGCTTGCCTCTATAGCCTTTATCCGTGTAAACATCGAATCTTTTTGGAGGATCCCAGGGCTCATGGGGATCGAAGGAATCCATCCATAGGAAAACTTTCTTGTGGATCCTATTCTTCCTTAGCCATTCAATCGATTCCCTTACAACCTTAGCTGGGAACCAGTCTTGCTCATCATTGAAGTCGTCTGTGTTGGCTAAAAACTGGCGGACCCTATTCCTCCAGACCTCTGGATAGTTCCCGTTCACATAATCATCAACATTTCTTCTAGGCGGATGGGATGCATAGGGATCGTATTCCTGGCCCCTTATCCATCTATAGGCATGGTAGCTCCGATGGAAGTTCATACCCGGCGCCATGTAATGATACGTATCCGAAATGAGACAGCAAACATAGCCTTCCTTCCTAAGAATATCTGCTATGGTTACGTCCCTGGGAGAAAGGGGCTCCCATGGCCTGAAAGGTAGGGTATCCTGACCTGTCATAAGTTCGCAACGCACGGGTATAGTGGGCAACCCGCTTGGATAGGCATTCTCGAAGACAACGCATTCATTGGCAAAGGCATCTATGTTAGGGGTTCGACAGGCTTCAATACCTTCGAAGATAGGCTTTCCACGATTGTAAAAGCTTACATGATCTTGGCGTAGGCTGTCGAGCATTATGATAATCAGATTCATTTTCCGCATCGCCCCAAGGATTCATGTTGGAAGAATAGGATAATAAATATGTCGGCCCGTAAATGTCTAGAGAAACAAAATAATAGAGGAACTTTTTCCTCCAATACTCGAAGATCGGAAAAATCTGAGCCTTCAGAAGATGATTTGTTGACATCTGAGGATTTGGAAGGAAAATCTCATAAACCTTATAAAAATCATGTGGAACAATAGAGCAATAATTATGGGGAACTTAACATTATTATTCTTTAGGGAGGTTATTAATGAAGTGAAAAGAGAAAGCATTTCCTCTCCGAGGGAGCTATACAATCATAATAATATCAACATTTTCCTTTTTCCTTCATTTTCCAAATCTCTTTTATAACTCATTTCATTTCATTTATATTCCAATCAAAAGATTTATGTAATTGATTACCTGAACCAAAATTAGGTATATTAGGCTACATCCGAATAAAGTTGTTATGATTACGGTCACGATTGATGATAAAGACATAATGCCCCCTCCTTCACATAGCCTCCATAACGTTTTCAAGAGGAACCTCCAAAGCCTGGCTCAGCTTTTCCCTCGAGATGGCCGGATCTAAGGAAAGGCTGAAAATCGCCTCTAGCGGGCATTGGAGCCTAATGGAAGGTAGAGGCTCCATATAGCTTCGAACCTTGTCGCCGACGAGGGCTGAGATAGTAACCCATCCATCCTCTAGCTTGTAAGTAACGATCCTAGCCTTTCCTCGAACCTTCTTAACGAAGGATTTCCAGCTTGAGAAACCTCTCGATCTCCCCATAGCAATCCCTTTTGTCGACTGAATCGCTTCATTGAGGCGCTGGGAAATTTCTTCAAGGCGCTTCTCATGATCCTCCAAGGCCTTTATAAAAAGATCAAGGAGCTCTACCTGCCCCCCATTTGTCCTCAAGGTTTTTGAAGGTCTCATTTTCTTTTTTCATCTCCATCTTTAAAGCTCAATTTTTGCTCTATTCTCTTTAATATGCCTATATAAAGCTTATTGACGAAAAAAGAGCTCATTTCACGCTTTTTTGTATAAAGGAACGATTTTTTGTCAAAAAAACATAGATAGTGTAAACGGTCTCCTGATGAGGTTATCTTTTCCCTTTTTCGGTGAATCCTAAAAACTGGAAGTCCTTGGTGGGCCAATAGGGCTAATAAAAATCGCCAAGGGTTATTTTAAAAAACCTAAGAAGGACATCATAGAGCGATTGAACCTACTGTAAAGCCCAAGGGAAGAAGAAAGGCTCCAGCCTGAAGTATATGAAACGGTATACTTATGTCGCCTTCAGGTTTCTTAAGAAGATAAAATGTTCCGAATAGTATTAAGAAAGCGCAAAAAGGCACTAACAAGAAGAAAAGATAGTTAAACATAAATATGGAAGGGGCGATTATCACCATCCCCACGACTATGAAACTCGTAGGCGCCATAATTTTTGCCGTACGGCGCCTTCCTATCCGTAAGGGAAGTGTTCGTATGCCTGCAGCCTTATCTCCTTCCATCGTTTCAAAGTCCTTAATAGGTAGTAGACCCGTTACCATAAGAAATATAATAGATGCCAAGTATAAGGCTTTAAAAGTTGGAATAGCCACCGTCGAGCCCATGAGGGTCGAGAGGAAGAAACCGCTTCCTACGATGGAATAAGAAAAGATCATTCTTTTTAATCGTATAGGTGGTACGGAATATGCGATTCCAAGACTGCAGAGGAGAATGTCCAAAAAGAAAGTCACAGGTCCTACTAAGAAGGACAAAGCGAGGCTCAACGCAAAGTAGACTACAACGAGAGCGTAGGCTTCCCTCAAAGTAACAAGACCGGAGGGGAGGGGCCTATAAGGAGCGTTGATCCTATCTTCTTGAAGGTCGTAGATATCGTTTAAAGTGTAAATTCCGCAGATGGCAAGTAAATTTGAAAGCATCGCCAAAATAGCATTCATAAAGGGATATTTGGTGAAGGAGGCAAGTTGACTACCGCAGAGCGCGTAATAAGCATAGACAAAGGTTGTCTTCCGCGGATCGAACATCTTTGTTAGGGCGATATAGCCCTGAAGCCTTCTCTTTGGGCTCTGTAAGGCTGTGGTTCGAATAAATCCCTTTAATCCTACCAATGAATATTTCTCCATTCTTTCTATTAATTTCTTAGCCATACCCTTGTCGGGTATTTTTCGCCCCCTTAGAATAAATATAAAATAAATTTCCTTATAAAAGTTAAATCATAAGTCACTCTTGAAAGATTATCTTTGGAAATCCCAAATCTTTTTTGGGATTCCCCAAATCTGTTTTGATAGAGCTGAATTTTTCTCAAAGAACTTTTGAAAGATGATGCAGCAAAATTCAATTGTTCATTATATCAAAGTTTTCTAACAGATTATAATGTAACGGCCTACGGGGATTTGGATCAAAGAATGCCTAGCCTAGCTTTCTCGAAAAGGTTGCTCATTCATTGGATAGACTTGCATCCTTGTTTCAAAGAAATCTATTAGCGCTCTTAATCATGGATTTTGTTGTGAAAAGCCTTAACCTTTACTCTGAGTTTGAGCCTTTCTAGGCTTTCCAGGCGCCTTTGTCCTCCCTTGGAAATGGAAGATGCTTAGCTTAGATATAGATAAGCGCTTCGATGTTCCTACTATTCCCTTCCCTTTATTTTTAATTTAAGCTCCTGGAAATTGGCTTGGATCTTTCCATAGGTTTCCTTCCTTTCACCCCGACCCTTCAAATATGTTGTAACATAGACCTCACTCATCCAATCTCTACGATGTCCTAAAGCCTCGAATCCTTACTTTTCCTTTTATGATGATATAATTATGATATAATGCATCGCACCATTCTTCTAGCGCATCCATGGACGATCCCGTAAGTGCGCCGAAGCTTACTGCCTATCCTTAGAATCTGTACGTATGGGCATCCTAGCAGATATGTCGAGAAGAAGCATTGAGTATGTGACTGTAGGGTGAAAAGAAGGCAGTAGCAGTTTTATCGTTGAGTTGAAAGTTCGCCTACATGCCTTGTAACCGTACCTTCGATACTCATGCCTATACAAGGGCTACTTAATGACAACTTCAGAGCCGCATCGGGGCATCTTTAACCTCCAGTTCGTCTAACATCCCTTAGGAGCCCAGCAGCGCAGGCCTCGCTGAGAAAAAGTTTCAGAAACTCTATAATCATATAATTGCCTCATATGAGACCATAAATCAACCTGAACATACCAACAAAATCCCTCTTTTAGAGCGCCTTATTAGTTAAAGGTTCTTTACGAATGCGGAATATCTAAGAAATGCTACTCTGAATAGCTTCCCTTAAGGATAATGTTATTGGCGTCGATCTTCCCCATATTTTCCAAAATATGTCGGTCATTTTATCTATCAGCCTTTTATCGTCCACGAGGATAGCAACTTCAAAATCCTTAGATATTGAGGGAAGTTCGAGGAGGCACCTTTTACCATCGACGATTAAGAAAGATATCGGTATAGGACCTCTGCGCATGGATACTTTTTCCGAGAAGATAAGCTTTAAGGCTGATGCTGAAAGACGGAAGTGGGAAAGGAAATTCTTTATGAAGCCAAGGATCTCGCCCAGATCAAACTCTAAAATAATGTTAATAGTAAAATTCTTTTCATAAATATTGACAAGACTTTTTGAAACCGATAGGTCGAGATACTTGGAGGCGAAGAGAAGGCTTGAGCTGGCACTCTCTATTTCTTTACAGACATTGGCAACAAGGTCGTCATACCGAGTTATTATGTCCATGGTGATACGAGGCTCAAGGATGTGGGAGATGGAGAAGGCTTCTTCTCTACTTAGTTCGGGCATAAGTTTTGCTATATTCTCGAAGCTGTTAAGTCCTAAATCTGAAAGGTTCTCAAGGATTTGGGAATAGGGAAGTATTTTCAAAAGCTCTTCATATAGGATTAGAGTAGCAACCCTTCCAACAACTGTAGGACGATATGAATCCCCCTTCTTCTTAATAAGACCTAAATCCAGAAGTTCCTTTAGCCTCATATAGTATCGGCGCTTTGTCATTCCAAGGAGCTTTGGAGCCTTTAAACCCGATGGAAGCCCCTTTCCCGCCTCAATAAGGATCCTTAATGAATCCTCATCCGAAAGGGCCTTGAGGATGGGAAGGAGCTTTGAGGTCTCCTTGGAAAGAGGCTTGGCATTCATGAAATCACAGATTCCCTTCGTCTCTCTATCCGAAGCGCTATATATTCTTTCCCTAAAGCCGATGCTGTTTTAGGATCCAATACGAAAAATCAAAGCCATAATAGAAATTTAAAATGTTTCGCTCATATAAAGCTGATGTGGATGGTTCTTCCTCTATGTTTGTGAGGTGGCTGATTGCTATGGCTGCGGCTCTTCCGGCTCTGTCTTCTTCCCTTATGTTTCTGAGAAGTTGTATTGGGCGCAGTAGAGGTTGAAGGTTCTCTTTGGAGATGCCACAGTACGTTGCCATCCAGGGTCTGAAGATTGAGAACTCGGCTTCCACCGTTTTAATGTGGATTCCGCGTCCCTGGCATATTCTCCTAGGCTATGGTTAACGTCTCATGGTTACAGAAGCCATCTTATGGTATGCTGGTATTCGTCGGTGTATAACAGCCAGACGCCTTCATGCAACCTACATCCCTCAGGACAAGGACACTCTTCCTCAGAGGGCATAAAAGACCTGATGTCCATAAAAACTCAATAAGAAGTTATTCATGCCACATCAGCTTTATATGAGCGAAAGTCTTTACTTGGGACTTTATTAATATTAGCCCCCCTCGTCTTAGTATGTTCCTCTTCATGCTATCCTAGCCCTTCCTCTCCTTGCTACCGCCCTTCCTCTTCACCTTCCATAGCTCCCTCATCCATGGCCAAGCTAAGAACTCCTCTTGACCTTCGCTCTGCCGGGTTTCCTACAAGTAGGGCCTGAAGGTCCGCCTGCGCCCTTTGGAAATACACTAAAAGCTTTACACCCTTTTCAGTTGGGTGGTAGAGGATTCCTTCTGAAGACTTACTTTTTCGGACATAGCCCTGATCGACGAGAAGGCGAAGGTAGCGTTGCATCCTTACCCATGAGAGGTTTGCTCTATACATGATATGGGTAGGCTTTCTATATCCGTCAGCGATAGCCCTTAAAATATCCATGCAGGTTTCTAACTTCGACCTTCTTGCGATCAAGGCTTCTCGTTTTGGCCTTTTCGAGGACTTTTTCTTTAAGGCTTGCTCTCCTCCAGTGCTCTCCTCGGGAGAGCCTGCTTCCGAAAGGTCTAGAAGACTCGCTTCTAATGAGGGGGAAGCCCTACGGATTCTGGGCCTCTCGCTTCCCCTCATTTTTCCCTTCCTTTTTCCCTTTTCGTTCCCTTTCCCCTTTACTTCCTGCCTTTCCATCTCCATCTCCGATTTTGAACCCTTTCCTTCGCCGAGGAGGGGTTTTGGAAGCCCTAGTTTTGGTGGGCTTCTCGGGGGCATCTTTAGTATTCGACTCAAGGAGCTTCATGGAAGCCTCCAATCTATCGATCTGACGGCTAAGGTTCCTTTCATGCTCCTTCAATAACTTGACTAAGAAGTCGATGATATCAGCCCTTACGGCATCCACCCTTTTTATACCCCCACCTTAAAATATTCGCCTAAAACATCATTAAATTCTTGATGAGCCATAAGAACAGACCTGGAATTCGTATTAAAAGTTCACAAAGGAGAAGTAATGGCTTTCATTCATTAAATGATGAACTATATGAAAAATCTAAATATGTATAAAAACTATAATTGGATAAACCTCATGGTATTATTTGTCATCCTATTCTCACTTATTGTTACTGTATCTATTGCCGTGGCTTATTGGACAGGGGACATAACCCGCGGTTTGGACTCCTCAAGAATCTGGAACCTACCATGGGGATGGCCATAGGATTCCTTTTACTGAAAATTCGGCCAAGAATGCTATGTGGCTTAATCACGAACTTCGGACTTTTGGTGCTACTAAAGTCCTTCAGGCTTCGACCTTCGCAGACTAGTTTCAAGCATTAGATGGAATAGAAAAAATATCGTATGGAAAAGCGGAATTGAGCCACAAAGCACCAAGAATCAAAGTTCTAGCTTTCTTCTCGAAATTTCTCGAACGGATTAACATTCTAGATGGCGA
The DNA here is from genome assembly GCA_018396395.1 of Candidatus Bathyarchaeota archaeon. Lineage (GTDB taxonomy): Archaea > Thermoproteota > CALKCG01 > B24 > JAGTQN01 > JAGTQN01. The sequence goes on from JAGTQN010000011.1 coordinate 25,372, forward strand.
ATAATCTGGACCATAGTCTTTTTTTATTTTTAACGTCCTAATATGACGAGCGCACCTCTTACCCTTTGTTTTGGTTATTCTACATGAACCCTGTAAACATCGGCATCTGGACCTAGGATCCTAAGGAAATCCCTGCAAGCCCTTTCCACATCCTTGGATTGGGTTATGGACCTTCCTATGATAAGAATGTCCGCGCCACTCTGGATAGCCCTAGAAGCTGTTTCGGGGCTTAGCCCTCCGGCTACGGCAATGAGGACCCTCCTTTCTTTTTCCTTAAAGGCTTC
>JAGTQN010000112.1 GCA_018396395.1 Candidatus Bathyarchaeota archaeon
TTCGACCTTCCTACCTTGAAGGATAATGTCTAGAAGCCTTCTAAGCTCTGGAGGCCCTAGGATAAGATCCTTCATAAGGTTCTCAAAGCCGCGAAGGTAGTAGAGCCTTTGGAAAACGAAGCCATGGGGGCAGGAACCCACGGCCAGCCTCCTCGAAGCCTTAGCCTCCTCTAAGGCTTTCCTAGCCGCTTCGAAGCTATCAGGAACCAAGGGATAGCCCTCGGCAGGAAGGGCATTCAAGGCTATGGGATCCTTGGGCTCATAGGATTCCAAAGCCCTCCAATCGCCTAAGGGATGCCTTATCACCTGTCCTTGGAGCCCATCGATAGGGAAGCTCCAGAGGCATCCCCATTCATCCTCTACGACGTTTCCTCGACGGCGAATTCCAAAGTCATCAAAATCGACGCTTCCTTTTCTATAGTTCCCGAAGATCGATGGATGCCTTAGGATCACTTCCTCCAGTTTTTCTCGGTAGATATGCCAGATGGGTGGGGATATAGAGACGGAGCATGGAATCCATTCGGGTCCCTGGAACTCAGCAGCCCTAAGAAAATTTTCCCTGGGATTCATAGGAGGAGCACCTTTGAGCTTTTGGAAGTTCTTGGCTAAGGAAAGGATAAGGATAAGGATAAGAAAAAGGCTCTAGGATAAGGTATTTCCAGCGTTCAATGATGGGCTTAAGGGGGTTCAAAGGCTTCCACGAGTCCCGAAACGAAACGCACCTTCTCGATGTCCCCTCCTGGAGGAAGCATGTCCGATATGCCCAGTATGAGGCGCGGGTAAAACATCTTTAGAACCTTCCCGACGAAGGCCCTAAGTTCCTCCTTCGAAACGCTGGGCAGGAAGTGAGTGGCGGGAAGACCATCTATGAGGATCATGTCTCCGAGGGCTTCCTTGATTTCCTCCAAGGTTACGTCCCCCTGGGGCTTTGGGGTTAGGCACTCGATACCATCCAAACCCGTCTGGCGAGCGAAGGGAAGGACCTTTCCAACGTTACCGTCCCAGTGGGAAGTACAGAACTTTCCGGCTTCATGGAGTTCCTTGGTCCTACGCTGGTAGTAAGGAAGAACGTATTTCCTGAACCAAGGCGGGGAGACGAGGTCATGATGTATATTATCCCCGAAGTTTACGATCCTTATAGGAGATTCCTTTATCACCTTGAATCGTCGATCATCCGATGCATCGAGGAGGCTAAGAAATTCCTCAACCTCCTTAGGATGCTTCCAGAGGGCCTTCACTGTCGCCTCGAAGCCCATATAGCTTACGATGAGCCTCATGATGGGGAGATGGGGAACCCCTATGATGGATTCAGCCCTTTCGCCAACCTCCTCCTGCGCCCTAAGATAGGCTTCTTTATCGAATTCAAACTCCTGGCCTTCGACTATGTAGGCTAGAACCCGAAGGTCTTCGATGCTCTTCACAGGATATTCGATATGATAGGTGGCAGTCCCATACTCCGTCTTCCTTATGGATTCCCTTAGGACTCCTTTAGGCGTCCTGTACTTTCTCCTGATCGTCGTTTCGTCTTCCCAGGTTTCGACTTCGACCTTCCTACCTTGAAGGGTTCGGATGCATGGATTGAAAAAATGATAGGATCGTGGTGTTGCCCTTAGGTCATCGTAGATCTCGATGATACTCGCATCCCTATATCTGCTTGGAAGGGTTCCAAGTTTCTTGTTCACATCATACCAGTGATGGAGCCTTGGCTGCCAAAGGACCTTATCGACCTTAAACCCCTTAAAGACTGCGAGCATTCGTTCCCTAGGGGTCAATACCGTTCACCTTAACTCCCTCGCTTCTAAATAAAGATAAAGTTCTAAGGAATTCTTGGACTCTTAAGCCTTCCTTAGGAAGGCTTTATTTCAGAGCCTCCAAAGCCTCCCGCAAAGAAAGCCTATACTGGCCTAGTTTGCCACCATAGTTGGCCGATGTTATTCCGACTATGCCGGGTACCTGAAGGGCGGCTTCAATGCCCTTTCCTAAAGCTTCCCCAATAGCCTTCAGGCTGAGGCCGTTAATGACGATTTCGTATATCGTAGAAACGTTCTCTGGAACAAGGGAATAGGCAATCTTTCCCCTTAAAGTTGGACAGAAGGGATGGTTTGTTGAAGCCTTGAGCTTATACTTCTCGGAGCCTACCTTTGATCCCGATCGGCATACGCCTCCGGGGAAGGGGGTTATAACGCCCTGAACCGATTTGATGGCTTCGATGGCCTTCTCGGCTGCCTTAAGGCCAGCCTTCCTTTCCGAGGCTAGAATGAGGAACATTCCCCCGGCTATAGCTCGCTTCATGCCAAAGGAATCTTCGATGACGAATTCACCCTCCATAACAGGAATCCTCCAGACATTTCGACCTGCGAGGCTATCCGGAACCTGGAAGCCATCTCCAAACTTGGCAATGCTTCGACCAACCTTTGCCCTGCGCTTTGCCTCTGGGAGCCCATCGAAGGCGGCAGTCGTTGGGCATGTAAGGACGCACTGGGCCAAACGGCTTGCCAACTGACCCTTCAAAAGCACTCGGTCCATATGGTACATCTGAACCATGACGCCAGGTCTGCCATCGGGCGTCCCATCCTTAGAAACGATCCCTTCGATACCTGCCTCTAAAGGTGCTCCGATGATCGATGTAGCGAAGCCTGTGGCAACCTCCGCTGCCCTTTTCGCCCATGTCTCTTCATCGGCCGTTATAAGGACCCTGCAGACCCACATGGGAAACATTTCAGTGAATTCATCAACGATCACTGGAGCCTTCCCCTTCGGGAAGGGTTCCCCAGGTTTTATCCAGACGTACGACATCCCATCTCGTCCCTTATTAAGGCGAAACAAGTTTAAAACTTAATCCAAGGCTTTTAAACTATCTTTCAAAAAGGAAGTTCGCCCCATGGATGCGAATAGGTAAATTTTTGTATGCCTAATCTAAGGTCTGCCCTCTGCCGACTTCCTCCCTTCCCTCGCTTCACCCGCTTCCCTACCTCCTTTCCCTATATCTCCCCTTCTACCTTCCCCTTCCCTTTCCCCCTTCCCCCGCCCTCAGCCTCGACTAAGTAGTAATATTCTCCGCTGGCTTTTTGAGCCCTATCCAACTTGGATCCTTCCTTGTTCACCCTTGGCCTTCCAGTTGAGGGATCTCTCCGGAAAGTAATGGACAATTCCTTGAGGAAGGCATTCATACCGAGCCTAAGAGAAACGGGGGCTCCAGCAAATCCCTCGAGGCCAGGTTTTCCACTGAAGATCATAAGTCTATCAGCTAGGAAGTCCTGAACAACGATATCGTGCTCCACAACGATGGCAGCCTTTCCAAAGGCTTCAACGATCCGCTTTACAACCTTCGTCATCCCATACCTCTCTTCCACATCCAAGTAAGCGCTTGGCTCGTCTAAAAGGTATAGATCGGCATCCCTGATGAGGCAGGCAGCTATTGCAGTCTTTTGAAGTTCTCCTCCACTCAGCGAATCGACGCTTCTATCAAGGAGCCTTTGCAAGGATAGGGCTTCCAGAACTTCAGTCTTGAAGAAGCTGGATTCGAACTTCTCCCCTGCTATGGACCTTAGAAGGGCTTCTACGGTTCCGCTATACTCAGCTGATATGTACTGGGGCTTATAGCTGATTTTCGTCGGTCCCTTTAAGATGACTCCTTTATCAGGACTTTCCAAGCCCGCCAGCATTCTTAGGAAAGTCGTCTTACCTATGCCATTGGGTCCAAGGATTCCTATAACCTCTCCTACTTGAACGTCCCCGGGGCTCACTACCAGATGGAAGTTTCCGAGACTTTTCTCCAATTCTTCCCAGCTGTATAGGATTCTTCCGCTGGTCTGAGCTTCCCTTGGGGGCTTCAAGTGGAAGCGTATGGCTTCTTGTCTAAAGCGTACATTTTCATCGGGTAGGTAGCCCTCCAGAAAGAGGTTGATGCCCTCCCTTACGCCATGGGGGGCACTAACGATGCCATAGGTCCCAGGGATGCCGTAGAAAATACAGATCTGATCTGATAAATAGTCCAAAACGGCGATATCGTGCTCACTGACGATGATGGTCTTTCCTTCTAAGGCAAGGCTCCTGATAAGCCTCGCCACGGCCAATCTCTGACGAACGTCTAGATAGCTTGAAGGTTCATCGAACAAATAAAGGTCAGCCTCCCTGAGGCATACGGCCGCCACGGCAACCCTTTGGAGCTCCCCACCGCTTAGGACTTCCAAGCTTCGGTCTAAGATGGGCTTCAGTTCTAGGCTCTCCACCACGTCCTTCAGGACCCCCCTTTCGTCAACCTTATCCAGAAGTTCTTGGACCTTACCCTTGATGGCTGAAGGAATCCTATCGACATACTGGGGCTTGTAGACTACGTTGAGCTTCTTCTCCATAATGCGCTTGAAGTGATCCTGCAGGACTGAGCCGCTAAAATGTTTCACAATATCAGGCCATTCTGGCGGGCTATCCCAGCTTCCTAAGTTGGGCTTTATGATGCCCGCTAGAATGTTTAAGGCTGTCGTCTTGCCCACGCCATTCTTTCCTAGGAGGCCCGTTACATGGAAGGGAATCGGTATCGGTAGCCTGTAAAGTCTAAAAGTATTCATGCCAAAGCGATGGGCGCAATCCTTCCCTATTTCATCAGGAAGGTTTACGATGGATATGGCTTGGAAGGGGCACTTTCGAACGCATATGCCACATCCGACACAGAGGACCTCGATGATGAGGGGCTTCCCATCATCACCGATCCTGATGGCTTCTATCTTATTCCTTACAGGGGGACAGAACCGTCTGCATATGAAGCTACAGTTCTTCGGCCTGCATCTCTCCTTATCGAGGACAGCAACCCTAACCACAAGAATCTTCCTCTAACAGGAACTAGGTCCAATCTAGTTAGTTTAGTTTAATCAAAAAAAGAAAGGCGAGA
>JAGTQN010000113.1 GCA_018396395.1 Candidatus Bathyarchaeota archaeon
ATATGGATCCAGACCTTGTTTTCAGCTCGGATATCAAACAGCTTCGTCCAACTTCCACAGGCTCTGAACCAAGTATCAACCTCTACTGCTAATAAGATCTTTCCCCTCTCTCAATCCCTACCAAGAATGTCGATACCATACATACTGCCCTTGGGAATAAACGCAGCTCTTGCCATGCCAAAGCCGTTGTTCTCACGCCAAGCACCAAGAATACCATCTACAATATTCCTATGCGCACGTTTGACGGTCCCTACCTTAGCCGTAAAATCCTCATTCTTCACTTCAAGTTTCTGAACTATATCGCGAACCGCATCCAGTATTGTACTTGATCCTGGTGGTTCCTCACAAACCTTCCCAGGTCTCATATAGATCCCTTAATAGATTCTTGCTCCATGGATTTGATTTAAAATTGTTGCAGATATGTGTTACTTGTTATCGATTGACCATACTGGGAAAACTCCCTCCCTCCTTCGTAAATCCTTCACTTCCTACACAACCTTCACAAGTGAGCGCAACGCGGTCTTCGGCAAAAGATGCCTAGGCCAGGACCTTCAAACCAGCCTTATCATAGATGCCCTTCGGCTTCTCAGGCGAATAATCGGTGTAATGCTTTGCCAGCACGGACTTAGGTGTTCGACCACAAAGGGCATCAACGTACCTTTCTGGCACCCCCAGCCGTCCCAACTTATCGGCGAACCAGCAACGCAGCACTTGAGGAGTTATCTTGATGCCCGTAACTGCATAGCCATCCTTCTAAAGCTGATTGAAGGCTTCCCAACAATCTTGAAGAGCTTGGGTCATCATCGTTCCTCCGAGCCAAGTATCGCTTTACATATTCTAGGGCCTCCGGGTTCACGAAGCTCACCCACTCATGCTTGGTTCTGCCGCCTCGGCTGTTCTCCCTTAGGATCATGCCCGTTAAGAGGTTCAGCTCGGACCACCGTAACGATAGGGTCTCCATCTTCCGCTTCCCGCTTGACACATAGCAGAGGTACAAGGCCTTGGCTCGATCGTCCGGCAAGGCATAGAAGAACTTCCGAACCTCCTCGTCGCTGGGGATCATCTTTGGCTTCACGCCGGTAGGCTCGAAGCTGAACTCCTTAACGCGGTTCCCAAACCCCTCCGCTTGTAGGCGAGCTTTAGGGTTTTGAGATAATGGTCTCGGGCGGAGCTTCCGTTGAACTGGCCTAGGAAAACGGCGATCTCGTTAGTATTTATGGTCTCCAAGGGTTTCCTGAAATGGTGCATGAACAGTCTTAGGTAGGTCACCCGGTCAGGCGTCGTCTTGTAGCTCTTCCGCTTGACATTACGAAGATGCATCTGCCTCTGGCCGATCAGGGCCTATATCTCCGTAGTGCTTAAGGGGTCGCCTGGGTCTGATACAGTACGGTACGGTATGGTACGGTATTGTACTGTACTGTACCCTTGAATCTGAGAAATCCTTGGAAAACGCTCCGATTCCAAAAACGGGCATGCGGTGGGCGGGATTCGAACCCGCGTTGTCGCCGTGGCAGGGCGATGTCTTAGACCAGGCTGGACCACCACCGCGTTTTGCCAGATCCTCTACCTCAAAGAAATCCTTAAAAACCTCCGTATAACTTTTTTCCTCTTTACCTCTTTACAAGGATCATTAAACCCTTTACTTGCCTCGTCAAACCTTGAACTTTCCCTTGAGTTCAGAAGTTATTATCCATCCTAAGGAAAAACTTGGGGCTTCTAGAGGGGCTATTCCTTGGATCCATATGAACCTTTATTTTTATAAGAGAGAATAGAGGAATGCTTCTTTACAAATGTGTTCAAAATGCCAAATCCTTTAACGCCTTGGGAAAGGCTGGTCGCCTCCGCCCACTTGGAAGAGGTCGACTTTGTTCAATGCTATCTTCCTATGAGGGGTGTCACCTACAAACGCGGAGTTGAGATTGACCTTGCGAAGCGCTATCCCGAGAGCATCAACGCCATTCGATTCCGAGGGCTTCCTGGACAGCCCGATCCTTCCTTCTTCGGCGCCAAGATGGACAGTCGCAACCCCTCTGCGGACTCGGACTGGTGGGAGCCTGTAATTAAAAGCGAGGAAGATTATGACTTACTTGAGATGCCAGATCTGAGGACCATATTGAATCGAAAGGTCCTTCGCCTCTACGAAGGACGATACGAAAGGATACGTGATGCCCAGAAAGGCTACAAGGACTCCATAGCCTCCTGTAGCATCCTTGGTCCCATGGACTTCGCCTCTGAGATGAGGGGCTATGATAGGCTTTTAGCAGACCTCCTTCGATGCCCCCAAAAGGTCCATAGGCTTTTCGACCTCATAACGAGAGTAAACATAGAATGGATAGAGATTTGCCAAGAGTTTTTAGGGGAATTGGGACTCCTCACCCTAGCGGATCATGGACTCACTTTCCTTTCGCCAAGGCTCTATCCTTCCGTCCTGCCTTATTGGCAGAGGGAGTTCTCGGCTGCTCCAAAGGATGCGATAAAATGGTACCATAATGAAGGGAACGTAACCCATGTCCTAGAAGCAGTCCCAGAGATGGGAGCCGAAGTCTTCCATTTAGGTTGGGTCGATCTAGGATTGGCTAAACGTAGGATTGGGGATCAAGTTTGCCTTTGCGGAAACCTCAATACCACATCTTTGCTCCTAAGGGGTTCCACAGAGGACGTCTACAAGGCGGCAAAGAAAGCCTTGGAAGTGGCCGCACCGGGTGGCGGGTTTATCCTCTCTAGTAGCGGAGGTATGGCTCCCAGTACCCCTTTGGAGAACGTGGACATTATGTACAAAGTCGCCACAAAGGAAGGCCGTTATCCCATCTTGAAAGGGTTCATCAATAGGTTTTAGAGGGCCATTCTAGCCACTTTTCTTTTCAGTTCCTTTTTTCTAGTTTATCCTTAGCCAAGAAATACCCGAGCCTAAAGATAAAGCCCAGCATTTTCCCTAAGATAAAAGAGCCTCCTGCCATCGAAAAGGTTTTGATATTAACGAATATTTCATATCGCGACGAATAATATGGGCGTTAAGGAGCCTATTCCTATTCCTATTCCTATTCCTATTCCTATTCCTATTATATGGATGGACTCGACGATTCCTTCGAAAACATTCTCCTTAACCATGTCCTTCTTCTTGCCTCGTAGGCCTCCCTGGTTGAGTGAAACCTAGCTGGGTTTCCCACTACGACGACTTCCTGGGGCACATCCTTCGTAACTACGGCTCCCATGCCCACAACAGCCCTCCTATGGATCGTCACTCCGGCCCTTATACAGGCTGCGGCTCCAATGATGGCCCCATCTTCTATGGTTACGCCCTCCAAAACCTTCGCTCCCAAATCCCTCCCCGTAGGAGGATAAGGATCGTTCGTAAGGGTAACATTAGGTCCTAGGAAACAGTCCCTTCCGATGCGACTTAGGGGTGGAATATAGGCGCAACCTTCAATGAGGGTCCTATCCCCTATAACCGTATCATAGTCTATATGGGTCATGGAACCAATCTTAACGTCTTCTCCGATCTGGGCTCTTGCACCTATATATACGAGGTTCCAAATGACGCTTCCCCTTCCAATCTTAACGTCTGGACCTACGATGACGAATTGCCCCTTTATGGATCCCCATAGGCCCCTAGTATGGCCTTCTATAGTAACGCTTTCGGGATGGCTTATGTCCGGAAAGACCCAATCGCAGCCTGGACATTTCCTTGGTGGCTTTTCCCAGGGAGATCTAAGGCCGCAAGCCGGACAGACCTGTTCCTCTGCCTTCAAGCTTATTTCCCAAAGGAAAAGGTGAAAGGCTTTCTAAAAAGCTTCTTCATGGTCCTTCTTCCTACCATCCTTCCTAACTATGGTTTTTCCCTCTAGGGCTTCTGGATTATAAAAATCATCGAAAGACAGGAAGGCTATAGGGCAAGGGTGGAAAGGCCTTTACCTCATAGCTGGAAATTACTATGGATCCTTTCCTTCTATAATACCTCAAGTAGCCTTAAATGAGGCTTTATGGTTATAAAAGAATGGGCGCCAATTTGGCAATGAATTGCGAAGGGCTCTTTTTACCATTCTTCTTGAAGGCCTTGGAGGGTACGAACTCCTCCGAATCCACAGGGATCATAAGACCCCCGGGTATAACCATCATAGTTCTCTTGGAAGCCTTTGGATCTTCCCTCTCCCTATTCGCTGGGATCCTCCTCCTAGCCTTTGCAGGATACGCCTCAAAATTCTTTCCAAGGCATCCTTTCATGGCTGGGGCCCTTCTTTTAACCATAGGAATCTTTTCCCTTCTATTAGGGATTGCGGGCTTCCTAATCTGCTGGGGTCTTTGGACTGGTCAGGGATGGGCTTGGAGCATCGCCCTCGCCCTAGCGGTTCTGAAAATTATTCTAGGCCTCCTCCAATTTCCCTTAGGAATCTTTTCCATCGTTATCTATGCCCTTATAGCATATTACCTATGGCAACCCCATGTTAAGGCATTCTATGGAAAATTGGAAAGAGGGACTACTTATGGGATGGATGCGGGGCGTCCTGTCCTAGGGGATAGGGTTTTCTGTCCTAAGTGCGGGGCATCGAACACCCCCGATGCCAATTTCTGCTTCCAGTGTGGCACTAGACTCAGGGAAGGAAAGCCTTGAGATCTTTTTGGGCGCCTACAGCATAAATTGAATCGTAGTGAAGAAGGGAAAGCGGAGATCGGAGGGAGGGAGTGAGAGTGAAGGGAAAGGGAAGGAAGGGAAGGAAGGGAAGGAAGGGACTTGTTTCTTATTCTATTCTATTCATTCTTTTTCCCCTTACACCATCGCCAGTTCTATCTTAAGAAACGCCCTCCATCAACTTTAGGATCTCCGGAAGCTTTCTTAGAGAGTTTATAACATAGTCTG
>JAGTQN010000012.1 GCA_018396395.1 Candidatus Bathyarchaeota archaeon
ATCTAATGGGAGAAGAACTACTATGGAAAGATTTTCCAAGGATTCGGAAGAATGCCGAATAGGTAGCCCCTCGCTACCTATTCCATCCGCTCTGGCCTATGGAAAGTCGAAAGGAAAGGTTGGGGGAAGCTTTCGATGGCTCATCGTCGCCTCAGCCATCATAATCCAACTATGTCTTGGTGCAGTCTACGCCTTTAGCATCCTCGTCCCTCCATTGGAGGCTGAATTCGGCTGGAAAAGAATCGAGACTTCCCCGGCATTTACCATCGCCCTTCTCGTGTTTTCCATTTCTATGATACCTGCTGGAAGGCTCCAAGACCGAAAAGGACCGAAACTTGTCGCCACAGCAGGGGGAGTAATCCTCGGCCTAGGAATGGTCCTATCAAGTTTTACGCATTCGTTACCTTGGCTATACATGAGCTATGGAGTCATCGGAGGCCTGGGCATAGGCCTCACTTATGTCACTCCTATAACCACATGTGTAAAGTGGTTTCCTGAAAAGAAGGGCCTCATCAGTGGGCTCGCCGTTTTCGGCTTTGGAGCAGGGTCCATCGTCTTTGCACCCTTCTGGACCTTTATCATCGAAGTCATGGGCTGGAGGAATACATTTCTTATAACAGGTCTTCTATTCACAGGCTTCTTGCTTCCATCAGCCCAAGTGCTGAGGAATCCGCCTGAAGACTTTAAGCCCTCCACCCCAAAACCTTCTTCCCAACTCCCTGTTGCTAAGGATTTTTATCCCTCTGAATTGTTAAAGAAGCCCTCCTTCTATGCGGTCTGGATAAGCTATTGGTTCGGAACATCGGCAGGATTGATGCTCATAGGGCATGCGAAACAAATTACCATGGAGCTTACGAGGTTGAACGATCTAGAAGCTTCTTTAACCGTTTCTATCCTCGGTATGTTCAACTCCTTTGGAAGGATCCTTTGGGGTTTCCTAGGCGATCGTATGAGGAGGGAAAAGGTTCTGGCATTGGTCTTCGTCCTTTGCTTCGGAGGCCTTTTTCTCGCAGCTTCCTTTTCTGGCTTTGTACCGCTTTTCCTCCTCGGCATCGTACTCACAGGGCTAAGCTTCGGAGGTTTTCTGGCCCTTTATCCTACCATCACATCGGATTACTACGGGACAAAGAACCTTGGAACGAATTATGGCATCATCTTTCTAGCCTATGGTGCCGGAGCAATCCTAGGGCCAATCATGGCTGGTTACTTCAGGACCTTCTTCAACTCCTATATACCTTCGATCTATTTGGCTGCAACCCTCGCCATAATAGGTGCCTTTCTTGCTCTATTCTTAAGGCGTCTCCATCCATAAGGTTTTTGGAATTGAAGGCAATTTCAAAATTTCATGAAAGCCCCCGTTTTTTAGGATGGTCCCCTTGATTGGAGGAGAAACCCGGATCTTGTGAAATAGTAAAGCTCCAAGATCATGGAGGCGTAAGGGTTAGAAAAGGAGATAACATAACGTGATGTACCTTGACGGCAGACCTTAGAATAAAAAATGCTAGGATTTATACCGAGATTGGAATTTTCGAAGGTGGCATCACTATAAAGGATGGAACAATACAAAAAATTGGAAAGGAAGGATCCCTAGAACCTGCCGTCAAGGATTTAGATGCTAAAGGGCTTCTCGTTCTTCCTGGACCAATCGATGCCCATGTCCATCTAAGGGATCAGGAATTGTCCTATAAAGAGGAATTCGCCTCTGGAACTGCAGCGGCGGCCTGCGGTGGAATCACCACGGTGCTCGACATGCCGAATAATGATCCCTTGACAGCGACTCAGGAGGCCTTAAGAAAACGTATGGAGGCAGCTTCAGGAAGGATCTTCGTGAACGTCGGTTTTTATTCGGCTTTTCCTAAGGTTTCCGACCGTTCCAAAGCCTTTAAGATCGTAAGGGCTATCGTGGAGGAAGGAGCTTTAGCCTTTAAGCTTTTCCTATCGCAACAGGTTGGTGGCATACCCATTGATGATGACAACGAACTAATGCTAGCCTTTGAAGCGGCTGAGAATGCTGGAGTACCAGTGGCTATACACGCGGAAGATCGAAGGGAGCTTATGAAGGCCCAAGATGTTGCAAGATCCTTTGGTGCCTTTAGCCCACGCCTTCAGCGCATCCTCAAGAAAGCCGAGATCAGCGCCATAGAGCGAGTCATAAGATTAGCATCAAAGACTACGGCTCGTATTCACATATGCCATGTGAGTACAGAAGGAGGTCTTCAAAGGATTCTTAGTGCCAAAAAGGAAGGCCTGAAGCTTACATGTGAAGTCACTCCCCACCATATGCTCCTATCGACTACGATGGCTCGAAGGCTCGGAAGCCTTTCGAAGGTATCCCCTCCCCTTAGACCTTATCGGGATGTGAAATTCCTTCGTAATGCAGTTGGGGAAGGGCTAGTAGATATAATCGCTTCTGATCATGCTCCCCATGCCTTATCGGAAAAGTTATGCGAATCTATGGAAGATGCCAAACCTGGCTTTCCAGGCCTCGAAATCCTTCTCCCAATACTCCTCACCGAGGTTGCAAAGGGCCGCCTTACCATAACCCGTTTCGTTGAGCTTACTTCTAAGCGACCGGCTTCTATCTTTAACCTCGACCTGCAACCCCATAATCTCGGTAGCCTTGAGAACGGGCGCCCGGCGAACCTTGTGATAGTAGACCTGAAAAGGGAGGAAAGGATCGATCCATCACGTTTCAAATCAAAAGCCCATTATTCCCCCTTCCAAGGGCATAGAACTATAGGCAAGCCTATTGTCACTATTGTAAACGGTACAATCGTTATGGAAAATGGGGAAATCGTATCTAGTCCCGGCATTGGCAAGATATTACGTAAGCAAAGGTAGAGCCCCCTTCCATTTGGAGTCGAGGATAGAACATGTCCTTAGGAGGAAAGGATTCTAAGGCAGAGGTTCCTAGAAGGTTTCTCGTGAATTCCATGCTTGGACAGACAGCCAAGTGGTTGCGGCTTCTTGGCTACGATGCCGAGTATGTGGCTCATATGAAGGATGAGGATATAATCAAAAGGGCCAAGGAAGAGAGAAGGATCCTCCTGACTAGCGACTGGGATCTAAAGAAAAAGGCATCAAAAATGGGTTGCGAAGCCTTTCTTATTGAGGGAAGGACGGAGCCAGAGAGACTTTTCTCCATCGCGACAAGGTATGAAATAACCTTAGAGTTTAGCTCCGAAAGGGCTAGATGCTCCCTCTGCAACGGAGAACTTCATGAAATTCCCAAAGCCTCCATCGAGGGCTTGGTTCCAGAAAAGGTTTTCCAAAGACAGGATAGGTTCTGGCGATGCGATGGATGTGGCAAAATCTACTGGAGGGGGACTCATGTGGAAGGCATTAGGAATGTCCTTGAGGAAATGAGGCATGTCTATGTAAAGAAAGAAATTGGCAACCAAAAGGAAACGTAACGTAAAACATTACGAAAATTTTGATATGGAAATTTTTCAGCTCTCCTTTAGGATTTTGTCCCTTTTCCCCTTTCTTGAAATGAAAAAATAGGAAAGGAAATTGATAATGCTTTTATCCCCCTCCCTTTCCTTCCTTCCCTCCCTCCATCTACTTACTTTTCTTTTTCCTCCTCTCCTTTCCCGCATGTGCAAGGAAGGTCTAGATCAGGGTCCTCTGCGATGCCACGACCCGTAAGCTTCTCGACCATTATGCGTTGCTCAATACTTGCTACGAGTTTCCGTACCGATACTACGGCATCTGGATTGACGGATATGCTGTCGATGCCACTTCGAACAAGGAACTCTACGAAGTCTGGATATACACTTGGGGCCTGACCACATATGGAGACGGTCCTTCCATCCCGATGGGCAAGCTGTATGAGGAGCCTTATCGCCCTTTTAACGGCCAAATCCCTTTCATCGAAGAGAGCCGCGACGGTTTCGTTATCCCTGTCGCATCCAAGAATGGTCATCGTCAAATCGTTGCTACCGATAGAATAGCCATCGACATACTTGTTAAACTTATCAGCAAGGAGACAGTTGCTTGGGATTTCTGCCATGAGCCATACCTTAAAGTCTGGTCCCCTCTGAAGTCCTTCCTCCTCGAAGATTCGATTGATTTTTTCCATCTCCTCAACACGTCTGCAGAAGGGAACCATGACCCAGAGATTCTTTAGCCCGTAAAGGTCCCTGACTTTCTTGACTGCCCTTACCTCTAGCCTGAAGGCTTCCACATACTTCGGATCATAGTATCGGCTGGCCCCCCTCCACCCCATGAGGGCTGAAGGCTCTAGAGGCTCGTATTTTTCACCTCCCTTTAGAGCCCTATATTCCGAACTCTTGAAGTCGCTGAAGCGCATGACCACTGGTCTCGGATAGAAGGCCGCACAAACCTTTCGAAAGGCTTCCGCCAAAGCATCCACGACCTTCTCAGGCCTGCCCTGCTCTATGAGCCATAGGGGATGCTCGCCGATTTCAGAAGCCCAAACGAACTCTTGTCTTAGGAGCCCAACTCCATCTGCAGGAAGGGCTGCCGTCCTTTCGGCGATCTCAGGCTCCCCTACATTCACATAGATCTTCGTCCCTGTGATGGGATAGCTTTCAGCCACCGTAGGCGTTGGAAGGGCTGCAGGACTGACTTCAACCTCAGGTTTCTTGGCAAACTCTTCTAGGATACCCTCGTAGACAACTCCAAGCTTTGCATCAACCGTGATCATGGATCCGTTGGGTATGGTCTCTGTGGCAGGTTTACCCCTACTGGCTGTGGCGACGATACAGGGTATTCCTAGCTCTCTGGATACAATGGCTGCATGGCAAGTCATGCCTCCAGAATTCGTAACGATGGCGGCAGCCTTCCTCATGGCTGGGACCCAGTCTGGGGCTGTCATCTCCGTTATGAGGATCTCCCCCTTCTCAAACTCGTTTATCCTATCGACCGTCGGTATAATATGGGCCCTTCCAAAGGCTATACCGGGCGAGGCTGGAAGTCCCTGGGCTAGAACCCTCCGCTCCTTTACGACCTCGAATTCGGCCTTGGGCTTTGGGGGCACTTCCTTTAAGGACCAAACAGTCTCAGGGCGGGCTTGAAGAATATATAGCCTTCCATTCCTTTCGTCTAATGCCCACTCGATATCCATGGGTCTCTTATAATGGGCTTCAATTTTATCCGCGTAATAGCTTAGCTCCTTAATCTGCTCGTCTGTAAGAACTTGGGCATCTTGAAGCTCCTCTGGAACCGGAACCTCCTCCGTCCCCCCCCTCTGGCTTTCGAATGAGCTGAATGAGCTTCTTCGATATATTCTTCCTGACGATCGTTCCATCGCCCTTACGGACAAGGTATTCGTCAGGCGTAATCTTACCTTGGACTACAAACTCCCCGAGCCCATAGCCCGCCTCGATAAGGTTTACGGATCGATCACCATTGCTAACGTCTAGATTGAAGGCGACACCGCTAGCCTTGCTATATACCATAAGCTGGACTGCGGCGCTCAGGGCTATGGCCATATGATCAAAGCCCTTCTGGGTCCGATAAAAGATGGCCCTGTTTGTGAAGAGACTCGAATAGCATTCCTTGATTTTCTCTACGACCTCCTTGGCTCCCTTAACGTTCAGGTAAGTTTCCTGCTGTCCGGCGAAGCTAGCGTCTGGAAGATCCTCAGCCGTAGCACTGCTTCGTATGGCTACGAAGGGCTCCCTTTCCTCAATACCCGCATAATCTGGAAGCTTTGAATAGTACTCAACGATCAAATCCTCGAGTTCTTTTGGCATCTTGGCGTTCAGGATAAGGCTTCTTACGCGAGCCCCAACGCTTTGAAGGGTTGCAGTATCATTTGGGTCCTTAAGCTCCGATAGGATCTCAGCAATCTTTTTATCGAGCCCGTTCTCCTTGATGAAGAGCCTGTAGGCTTCGGCTGTAGTGGCGAAGCCTTGAGGAACGGGAACCCCCACACGCCTTACCATCTCTCCTAGGCTAGCGGATTTACCACCGACTAAGGGGACATCCTCCATGCCTATTTCGTTGAACCATAAGATGAGGGCTTTGCGCTTATCGACCAAGCGTTTCCCCTTCTCTTCCTTAGGGATCCGAACATGAAGCATTTTCAGAACTCTTATTTAAGGGTTCATTTTTCGGATCCGAAGCGCCGAAAGGCCGGATGCCTATACAGATAGATCCTATGCCACTTTCCATCCGTGGAGGAGAAAACTTCCTCCTCCGTTAGAGGATTCCATCCATGAATCCTATAATCATGGGATACGACCCTGGCGCCAAAAGAAAGGTTTTGCTCTAGCCTGGGCTTGAGAAGGCGGAGGCTTTCAGGAGTTAGGTAGAGGGTGAGGACTTGGGCTTTCGAAAAATCAGCCTCAAAAAGATCCGCCCATAAAACCCTTACGGAACCTGGCTTTGCTAAGGATGCCCTCCGCCTAGCCAGCTCAACAAGGGCTCTATTTTTTTCGATTCCAAGGGCGGTACAGCCGTAGTCCTTCGCGGCCGATATGAGGATCCTTCCATCCCCGCAACCGAGGTCCATGAGAATCTCTTCCCTAGACGGAAGGGCGAGTTCGAGCATCTTTTTCACGACCTCTGGCGGCGATGGTACGAAGGGCAGTGAAGGCCTTAGTCTCTTAGGGACTTCAAAAGAAGCCATGGGCCTTTGAGAGCCTATCCTTTCCACGGCTTTCTTGTCTTTCGGAACCTCTATATGAATTTTCGTTCTTTTAAAACGATGGTAAAGCTTCCATAGGTGCCTCCCTTGACAAAGAAAATCTTAAGGAAGGTCTTGGAAGAAGTCCTAGGAACGGAGGTCGGTAGGCATCAATACGCTTCCTTTGACCTGATAGGCGATATAGCAGTCCTAAGGCTTCCAGGGGAGCTTGAGTACCTGGGCCTCCTCTTGGGAGAAGCCCTTTTAAAGGCTAATAGGCGCATTTCTACGGTCCTTCTTCAAAAAGGAGGGGTTTCTGGAACCTTCAGGCTTAGAAACCTTCAATGGATTCTCGGCGAAAAAAGGACTGAGACAATCCATAAGGAGCATGGCTGTCTCTTCAAGGTAGACTTGGCAAAGGCTTACTTCTCACCTAGGCTTCAGCATGAGCGTTTACGGATTGCCCATCTCATAAAACCCCTTGAAAACCTTGTAAACCTTTTCTCAGGGGTTGGATGCTTCTCTATAATAGCAGCTAAGCATAGCCTCCTTCGATCAGCCTTCTCCATAGATCTCAACCCGGACGCCGTGAAACTTATGGAGGAGAACATTAGATTAAACAAGGTCGAGGGGAGGGTAATTCCCATCCTAGGTGATGCCAAGGATGTTGTGGAACATAGCCTCGTAGGAATTGCGGACAGAGTCCTCATGCCGCTTCCAGAACTCGTCTACGAATACTTGGATACGGCTATAAAAGCCCTAAAGCCTTCAGGAGGCTTCCTTCATCTCTACGACTTCGTCCATGCATCGAGGGATGAGGATCCTATCAAAAAGGTTATGGAACAGGCGTCTTCAAGGCTTCAAAGTTTAAAGGTAAAATACCGAATACTTTTCGGAAGGATAGTAAGAAGTGTAGGGCCTAACTGGTACCAAGTTGCCTTAGATGTCAGAATTATGCCTTTGGACGAGGGCTAGAGGTGTAGAGAGTAAAAAGAAGTTTAACAGGGTATGAGAGGAAATAAAAGATGGGAAGGAGCCTTCATATGACAGATTCAGAGAAGAAGCCTAGAACAGACATACTTTCCTTAGCTACGAAAAATCCCGAAAAGTTCAAGGAAGTCGAATTCGTCCTTTCAAAATATGGCATAGGGGTCCGTCCTTTGGCGGTCGATAGGATTGAGATCCAGTCGGATTCCCTTGAAGTTATAGCCCTCTTCGGTGCCAAGGATCTCTTTCATCGACTTAAGATTCCCATACTCGTCGAAGATGCGGGGCTATTTATCGAATCCCTTAATGGTTTTCCTGGACCCTATTCCTCCTTTGTCTTTAAAACCTTAGGTATCCGAGGAGTCCTGAAGCTTATGGAAGGGATTGATCGCAGGGATGCCATCTTTCGATCAGCTGTCGCCTACTGTGATGAGACTGGGGAGGCATTCGTTTTCAAAGGCGAAGTGAAGGGCCTTCTTGTAAAGGAAGCTAGAGGAAAACATTGGGGTTTCGATCCCATTTTTCAACCCCTAGAAGGGGATGGTCGAACCTTCGCGGAGATGGGGATAGAGGAAAAATGTGCCATTTCTCATAGAGGTAGGGCTTTGAGGGCCTTTGGGGATTTTTACAGAAAATCGAAGGGCTAGTTTTGAACTTACGAGAAGATTAAGATTAATAATGAGGCTAAGACTTTCTATCAAGTTTAGAAGGTTCTATGAGGACATTTAAGTTTAAGTTACAATTTAATTTTTATTTTGAAATTTAACTTTTGAATCTTCTGCACCTTTCGTTTAATTTAAGAATGATTCGGGGCTCTTAACCGGGCAATGTGGGTAGGCTGAAAAAGCTAGATTTTTATAGATATAAACAAATTTCCATTAAGGATTATTTAGGAGAATTGTATCTTATTATATTATATTCTATCATGCTCACTTTCGAGGCATTCTTCCTTCTTTAGGTATTAAAGCCTCAGAACTGGTTCAATTCATCCATCACCGTCTATATCATATACTGTGAAATCACTTCACTATTGGCCCTCCAAACCTTTTTCTTGATTTTTCTTTTTTGTTCATGAAGTATCAAAATATGGAAGCTTTGGGAATGTATAGATCTATTTAACGATAGAAAGGCTTCTTTGCCCTTCTTCACAAAGGTCGCCTAAGGGACAATTCTGGCAAAGGGGCCTCTTACGGCAATAATCCTTTGCCAGCCTCACGATAAGGGCCCGAAACTCCTTAAATAAATCGGGATTTTTTGGAAGCTGTTCTTGAATCCAAAGACGAAGCCCCTCATAAGGAAGGCTTTCGGCTTCTCGAAAGCCAAGCCTTCCAAAGATCCTTCTCGTATAGGCATCTACCGGAAAAATCCTTTTGTTAGCAGCGTAAAGCAGTATCGAATCAGCTGTTTCGAGGCCAACGCCCTTTATTGAGATGAGCTCATCTCTGAGCTTATCTAGCGATTCGCTCATGAAAGCTTCTATGCTTCCTCCATAGCTACTGCAAATATATGAGGCAACTGCCTTAAGACGCTCCGCCTTTTGTCTATAAAATCCAGCCGATCTTATGAGGTTCTGGAGGAGATCCAAGGGAGCTTCAGCGATAGACTTGGGCTCTATCGGAAAAGTTCCCTTGAGTTTGTCCATCGCCTTCTCAACATTCTTCCAGTTCGTCCTCTGGGTGAGAATAGCGCCAATGAGGATCTCAAAGGTGGATTCGGCAGGCCACCAGCCTTGGCTCCCAAATTTACCCATCAGACGCTCGTAGATAGTCCTAAGGTCTATAGGGCGTTGGAATCTTTCTTCACCTTTTTTCATAGTAATCAGCTCTTCGCTAAGGTTCCAAGAAAATGTTTTAAGGAACTTAATTCTATAAAAGCAAAAAGTTCCAAGAGTCCTTGAGTTTCGAGGAAGGGAACAAAGGAAGCCTTTGCTTCGAATAGGTGGTGTTAAGGTTTATTGGAAATTAGGTTCCTAGGAGGTACGGAGACAGTCGGGAAATCGGGAGTCCTGGTGAAGGCTGGAGGAGCCTCAATCCTCCTAGACTATGGAGTTGCCATTAATCACATTCCCAGTTTTCCCATGCATGTAGCCCCTAAGGATGTGGATGCCATAGTCGTCACCCATGCCCATCTCGACCATAGCGGTGCCATTCCCCTTCTTCATGTATCCAGCCACATTCCCGTCTATGGACTTGCTGTCACCTTCGAACTCCTAGAACTCCTTGTTAAGGACTTTCTGAGGCTTTCTGGTTACTATCTTCCCTATGAATACTTAGACCTGAAGACGACCCTATCCCTTTCCCATCCCGTTTCATATGGACAGGAAGTGAAAATCAAGGATGCTACGATACGTTTTATCTCATCTGGTCATATTCCAGGAAGCACCCAAGTCCTCATCTCCGATGGAAAGCGTAGCCTCCTCTACACGAGCGACATCAATGACACGGATACTGCCCTTTTAAAGGCGGCTGAGCCAATTCAAGATCCCATCGATGCCATCATCATCGAGAGTACTTATGCCGAGGAAGATCATCCTGAGCGAAGGAAACTTGAAGCAAGCTTCATAGAAAGTGTCTATAAGGTTGTTGGGAATGGAGGAACAGTCCTCGTGCCAGCCTTTGGCGTTGGAAGGTCCCAGGAGATCCTTTGCATCCTAGCGAAGTATAACTTTGAGTTTCCTGTGACGGTTGATGGGATGGCCGTCAGTGCCAACGAGATCCTCATGAGGCATCCATCGATGCTTAGGGATCCCGATCTTTTCAAACGATCCATAGGCATGGCGGACTGGGTTTCTGGATGGAAGGAGAGGAAGAGGGTCCTTAAGAAGGCTGGGATCATCGTGGCACCTGCTGGTATGCTAAGGGGCGGGCTTGCAGTCTATTATGCTGAAAGACTTGCCAAGGTAAAACAAAATGCCATATTCCTCGTCAGTTACCAGATTCCTTGGAAACCGGGTAGCGAACTCCTTGAACACAAGCGCTTCATCATAAACGGGAAGGCGAAGAAGGTCGAAGCCCTAGTTGAAAGGTTCGACTTTTCCTCCCACATCGGAAGCTCTGGGCTCAGAAGACTTTTGAAGGGTCTCAAGGGCGCTTCGGATCCAATCAAGGTCTTCACAGTCCATGGAGAGAGACGCAGTTGTCAAGGCCTAGCGAGATGGGCATCGGAAAATGGCTTCGAGGCTTTGGCGCCGAAAGTTGGGGATACCTTCGAAATTTAAATTAATGCTTTGTGGCTTAATTCTTTTTTCCGGTTTTCCCTTCCGTCTCTGAACGGCAAAATGGTCGATTTACGGAAACTTTCGGAAACAGCTCCATGACTCGGAGACTGAAAACGCTCCCATAACCTATAAACCATAAATTAAGCCCCAAAGCTAAATTAATTAAAATTCGCTATAATGCCAATGCCCTTCCAACCGATTATCCTGAGCATCCATTTATTCCTGATTTTCTTCAAAATATGGAATTACAATCGTAGGCTACGGTTAAAGGAGTTTTCCAAGGAATCTTATCACTTAAGGCCATCGCAGAAAAATGAATATTGGATTATGGAGGCTGAAAAATAAGGAACCTGAAGAATAATGTCTTCCCATGAAGACTTGGATCTTTATCCTTGGAGGCTTCGATGGGGCTTGTGCCAGAGCAATAGCTTTATCCGTCCATCCCGAAGCCAAGTATTCATCACCCATCCTTATGGCTTCTCCAAGATCTAAAGACTGAGGGCGAAGGGGATAGTCTCATATTATGCAATGGGGCTTTGCTGATGTAGCCTCAATGAACCCTAGAAATTTTAGAATGAAAATAGTCCTTTCGCGTTTATCTTGCCCTTGGAAGTTCCAACTCAGAAATCTTTAGAAAGCTTTTCTTTCTTTTTGAGAAAAGGACGATTTCTTCATAGCCGACATCTTTCAGGAGAGCTAAAGCCTTATCAAAATCCATGCCAACCTCCATGGGACTGTGGGCATCGGAGCCAAGGGTGACAGGAACTCCGGCCCTATGACACATAATTAAGAAATCCTTGCTTGGGTATATCTCCTGGACAGGTTTCCTTAGACCCGAGGTATTAACCTCGATGCATAAATGATTTTTTCGGAGGGCTTCTACAGCCTCGGCATAAAAACTCTTAAGATCAACCTTTGGCTTGAACCCAAATTTTTTCACTAAGTCCGGATGCGCCATCACATCGAAAAGTCTTGACTCGATCGATTTGGATAAGGCTTTAAAGTAATCCCTGTAGAGGGATTCTAGATCCACTTCTGTGTAACGGTAGGCATACCTTGGATCATCGAAAAACCAATCTCCTAGGGAATGGACCGAGCCTAGAACATAGTCGAAGGGATACTTGCCCAGAAGGATACGGATTTCTTCCACCTTCCCATCAGAATAGTCAACCTCGGCTCCAAGGCGTACCTGACAACCGAGGGATGATGAAATGCTCTTGACCTCCTCAATCTTCTCCACATAATCTGCGACTTTATCGAGAGGCATGGAGTATTCCCTTCTATCTACATGTAGAATTATATGATCCGAGAAGCCTACTTCTTTAAATCCCTTGGAAATAGCCTCTTTGATATAATCGATAGGTTCGCCGTGGGCATGGCCGCACATGGAAGTATGGATATGATAATCTATCATTTTCGTAAACCTCAAAAAATACGTCAAGGCAGGGAAAAGGAAAGAGCGTATATGGATTTTAATTTAATCGTGTATAGCCTAAAGCTCTAATATACTTATCCTACTACTTTACACTAACCAACCGTAACGTTTCCTAGTTAATCCCTCCAGACTTTCTCGAAGAGCCTCAAGAAGTTTAGGCCTAGGACCTTCAGTATCTCTTCGTCTGAGAAGCCTGAGGCTACGAGAGCCTTTGTAACATTAAGGGTCTTTGCCATTGTTTCAAAGCCCCTCACATAGAAGCTTTCGTAATAAGTATGGCTTTGGTACCAAGCCTCCGGATACCTATCCTTCGATTCGGCTAATCGCTTCTGGGCTAAAGCTCGAAGCCTATCAACGTTTTCCTTCCTCTGAAACTCCTGGATATCAGGCCCAAGGCCTACATGATCGATGCCAACAAGGTTTTCGACATATTTAATGTGAGCGATGTAATCTTCGAAGGTTGCTCCCCCACCATCCTTAAGAAAAGTCGATTCTGCGACGATGCCCATAACACCCCCCTTCTCTGCAAGGGCTTGGATAGCCTCATCCGTTTTAGCCCTTCTCCAGTTCATGGGTTTGAGGGCCCTTACAGTCGTATGGGTGAAGGCAACAGGATCCTTGGAAGTCTCAATAGCCTCAATTGTTGTCTTATCGCCACAATGGGAAAGATCTACAAGGATGCCGAGGCGGTTCATTTCCTCGATCAATTCGACACCAAAACGGCTTAGCCCTCCATCAGTCCTCTCGAAACAACCATCCCCTGCAAGGCTTCTAGTGCTATACGTGGGCTGAATGATCATGACACCAATCCTTCGAAATAAGCTAAGAAGACTTAGATCCCCCTCTAAGGGATCTGAGTTCTGGAAGCCGAGGATGATTCCTGGAACTCCAAGCTCCTTCGCCCTTTTCACATCCTCAGGGCTCTTGATGAGTTTAATCTTATCAAAGCCTATGTTTTCCATACCCCTGAGAACCCAGGCAATGTTCCTGCAAGCCTGCCCAAGGCTGTCATAAACCGCCACCGTCAGGTTTACTGAGGTTATACCGCCATCGACAAGGATACGATAATAGTCTTGGAACCTCTGGAAGGTTCCTGACTCATCCCTGAAGCTGAAGTAAGAGAGGGCATTGATAACAATCGCCTTTTTGTGAAGCTCTAAGGCCCTTTCCTCCTCAGAACGGCTTATGCTTTCAAGAATTCCCATAAGAATCCCGATCCCTAGTTTCTATATCGAAGCTCCATTTCTATGAGGGAATTTAAGCATTACTAAACTTCTACCGAAGAAAGGCTAAGGGGGTGAAGCTTTCATGTATTCCTGAATTGGCAAAGGCTTTGAACTTCCTTAAAAAAGCTAGAATCGAAAAGCTCTTTTGAAGAAAGGGACGAAAGGAAGTATGTATGTAGGTAGGAGATGTTTTCCACATGGACGAAGGACTTAGGGTAGCCATAATCGGGTGCGGATGGGCGGGAGAGCAGCATGCTAGGGCCTATTCCTCCATCCCTGAGGTAAAGCTACTAGCGACGGTGGATTCTGATGGCGGAAAGGCTAGGGAATTGGCAAAGAGATGGGGGGCTGAAGCTTGGTATGATGATTATAGGGTGGTCCTCAGGGATCCGAGGATAGATGCTGTAAGCATATGTCTTCCTCACTACTTACATTCCAAAGTTTCCGTAGAGTCGGCTGAGGCTGGAAAGCACATTCTTTGCGAAAAGCCTATGGCAAATAGTTTGGAGGAGGCTGATGAGATGATAAGGGCTACAAGGAAGGCAGGCGTCACTCTGATGATTGCCGAGAATGTAAGATTCCATCCAATTAACATGAAGATCAAGGAACTGATTGGGATGGGCTTCATAGGCGAAGTCTTTCTTGCCCGTATCTTCAGGGACCATGAGATGCATGATTATCTAAGGAGGCGTCCATGGTTCCTAAATAGGAAGGAGGCTGGAGGTGGGATTTGGATGTCGGGTGGTATCCATGACGTAGATGCCTTAATGATGATTTTAGGAGACGTGGAAACAGTTACCCTTTTCCAGGCAAAAAAGGTATTCTCCGAAATGGAAGGGGATGATACTTCGGTCGCCATCCTTCGGTTCCAAGACGGAGCCCTTGGAATCGTAACGGAAAGCTTTTCTACGAGGACCTTCAAGCCCATTTGCCCCAATGGTTGCCCTTTTATCATTAACGGCAGTATAGGGACCATAAGGACCTTTCTAGATGGGGTTGAGGTTTATGGGGAAAAGGTTGGGAGCCCGGATAGAAGTATCCATATAAAGGTGGAAGGAAGGGACACCTTTATCGAGGAGGTTAAACATTTCGTAGAGTGTGTGAAAAAACGTGAAATCCCCATAACTTCAGGAGAGGAGGAGAGGAAGACTTTAGCTGTCGTATGCGCGGGTTATGAATCCCTAGAAAAGGGAAGTATTCCCATAAGGGTTAGGTATTAGCTTCAAAGATGCTAGCCATCTGTACTGACTGCCCAGGAAAATCTTTTTATCGTAAGCATCCTGCAAACTTTCTAACGAATAAAGGAGGAAGGTAAGCATTGAAGATCGTGAAGGTTGAGTCCTTCCTCATAGACATTCCTTGGAAAGAAGAAGTGAGGAAATACATGGCTTGGGCAGCCCAGGGATCGAGAACATGGCTCTATAAGGTCCATACGGATGATGGCATCGTAGGTTTATGCGAGAACCCAAGGGATGCGAGGGGGCTTGCTTCCCAGCTTATCGGTAGGAACCCCTTCGATTTCATACTAGACGATTCTGTATGGCCGCTCCAAGAAGCCCTATACGACATCATGGCTCAGGCTTTGAAGGTACCTATATACAAGGTCCTAGGCCATAAGTATCGAAATAAAGTTCCGGTCTGCTATTGGAGCCACCACTTCCCACCTGAGGTTTTGGCTAAGGAGGCCATTAAGGCAGCTGAGGAGGGCTTTACTGTCCACAAGTTCAAGGCCAGGCCTCATTACGATCCTGTAGAGCAGGTTAAGGCGATTTCTGAAGCTGTTCCTGAGATGGCCATCATCCCAGACGCCAACGGAAGCCTTTGGCTCCCATCCAAAGCCATCAGTTTTGCCAGGAAAGTTGAGCGCTACAATATCTTCTGCCTCGAGAGCCCCATCCCCCAGTCTGATGTGGAAGGTTACTTGACTATTAAGGCAAAGGTTGACGTGCCCATAGCCATTCACATGGGCGATCCAGATCCCATCATCTCTTTGGCTACAGATATGGTCGATTACTATGTCCTCGAGGTTCCAGGAGTTTGGTCAACCTTCCGCTATGCAGCCGCAGCCGAAGTTGCAGGCGGAACGATGACGGCCAGCGGAGCTGAAGGGAAGGGCTATACCGTCGGGGGACGCCCAGTATGGCTTGAGGGCTTTGGAAGGACAGCCATTGCCGAAGCTTTTCAAGTCCATCTTGCCGCCGTGATAAAAATGTCAACCCTTCCCAGCCCCTTCTTTCTTCATCGCCTGAGGGAGCACACTTTGGCTGAGGATCCGCTGATGGTGAGGGAAGGTCAAGTAGAAGTCCCTGAGAAACCAGGACTCGGCATAACGCTGGATGAAAGGGCCCTTAAGAAGTATCTCGTCTCATAATGTTTGACCTTTTTTCTTTTTCTTTTTGTATGATCTTCCCTCAGATTCGATATAAATTTAAAAAAGTAGCCCAGTTTCTTAAGTAGATAATTATAGCTATCATTTAATCCATCAAAGGGAGAACTTGAAACATCAAAAGATAACATCACATAAGGAAATATGTCGAAAAATTTAAGGAACCTTAAACCTTACATATTCGCATAGAATAGAATGCTTTTAAGCTTAAGATAGAGCCTTATAGAAAGAGTATAGTAGGTGAGGGAGTTTTCCCTTTACCTGGGAGCCTCTTCAAGCTTTAAGGCTGTCAGTTCCTTCCTTCCATCTCTAAAAAGAAGGATGCTAATCCTTTCCCCAACCTCTGCGGTCTCTAGATACTTCCGAAGATCCTCGATGCTCTTTGTTTCATCTTCCCCGAGCCTTAGAATAATATCTCCCTCTTCGATTCCAGCCTTATGGGCAGGGCCGAAGGGAAGGACCCTCACGATAAGAACACCATTCATTGCTGGAATTCCCAATTGATCTGCGAGCCCAGGTGTCAAAGTTACGCCGATGAGGCCTAACCAAGGGCGCCTTATTCTTCCAAAGCTCATCAAGTCCTTCACACTTCTCTTCGCATCGTTTATAGGTATGGCAAATCCTATGCCTTGGGCATAGGGAATCATGGCCGTGTTTATTCCCACGACTTCTCCATTCAAATTGACTAAGGGGCCACCACTATTCCCTGGATTGATGGCTGCATCGGTCTGTATGAGATTTTCGAAAATCCTTTCCCCTGCAGCTATGTGGCGATTAAGGGCGCTTACGAGGCCTAAAGTGACGGTCGGTCCTCCCCCTAGGAAAAAGCCGAAGGGATTTCCTATGGCTACAACTATCTGTCCAACCCTCAGCCCATCAGAGTCCCCTAGTTCAACGGTCTTTAATCCCTCCTCTTCGACCTTTATGAGGGCAACATCCCTATTCCTATCGACACCTACGATGATTCCAGGAAGCCTCCTTCCGTCTGCCATCGTCACTGTGACCTTCGAGCTTCCCATCACGACATGGCTATTGGAGACCAAATATCCCTTTGGATCTATGATGAAACCAGAGCCCATTCCCTGAACAGGTTGGGCATGGAAAAAATAATCTTGAACGATGTGCACAGTACTTATGTTAACAACGGATGGTGCCACTTTCTCAACGGCTTTAATGATTCTATCGTCTAGAGAAACCATGGATAAAGCCACCCTTTTCCATGATAGGCCTTTTATAAAGGTTCTTCGAAAGCCCTCAGAGAGTTTTTGAGATAACTTCCGCCTGAGGATTTTTTCAGCTCTGAAGCCTTCATCTTCGAAGATTTTGAGTTCCTTTATCAGGAAGCTATGATGAGGGAAGGATCTTAGAAGGGCATCATTATCTGAATCCAACTATGCTACCAGAATCGGCTTACCTGTTCTAGCAGATCGATAGGCAGTATCCAGAGCCTACCCTTCCAAGTCCCCACTCCCTCCTTGCCCTGGAATTCGAGGATCTCGGTCCTTTAGGATCGATTCTACGAATATTGCTAAAGTCTCCGTCAAGAATGAAGGACATGTGGTGAGAACCTTCGTTTCAAGTGGCATATTTTGCCGACATATTGTAAGCTTTCCTGCCCTTTATGTATAGATTCTTCCCTTTTCTCCAAAAAACAAGCAAAGGCATCATGGCCAAAGGCATGATATTCAATATCCGCTTCCGAGATCGTTCCGCTTTCATGCCTTACGAGAATGTGGCTCTTAATTTCCTCCTCTTTCTTCAAATTCCATCATGACATAGACTTCCTTTGACTTCAGGATGCAACATAAAGTGCGAGATCCACGTCGTAAAGCCGCCATGCGGCAACAGCCCACCACCTGCCATGAATGGATCCCTTATCCAGTGGCTTACAGATCCTTGTGGAGGCCGTATCTTCGCAAAGACGTACTTTAGTCTTCTAATATCTCCTTCGAGCCCTAGACGGGCGGGCTCGAAGTGACTGGGCTCATAATGTTGGCTAAAGCCGGTCATCATTTATAATAGCCTTCCTCGCGGTATCTAGCATGGCCTAGGATTCCTCTAAGGATGCTCCGAAGGCTTCTCTACACAGAGATGGAGACCTTTTTTCGATGACTTTTAAGGCTGCTGGTTTGTGGGCGTTATGGGCTAATGCAATCGTGATGGCATCAGCCATTGTTTCATTCATGGCCCTCTGAAATGGACACACGACCCTTTACACCCATCTCTTCAGCCAAAGCCCTTACCTTCTCAATATCAATATCAATATTCCTTCCCACGACTCCAACAAGCTCTGCCCTTGGAATTGCCTTCTCGAAACGCAGTGCAGCTTGCCCCCAACCACCCGTCCCTACGAAGAGGGCCCTCAATTTCAAGGATCTTCCTTCATCGAGAGAACCTTTTTTAGATTTTTTAAGAACTCAACGTCCCCATTTTTCTTTGCCAGACTGAAGGCCTCTTGTTATTATGACATTCTAAAGGTTAATTCAAATGGATCTGAAAACTCTAATCCTCTAAGGCTACCGAGGCAAGTTTCATGTTTAAGGGATCTTTGCCAAAAGCTTAGGATTGATAGATTAGATTAAGTATAAATGGGTTCGTATGTTTTATAACAACTAAAAGAAGGGTCCTTTAAAACATAATGGTGGAAACTTATGGCGGATATGTTCACTGTAGCCTCGAAGGAATTTGCCGATATGGTCAAGGGGAAAAGGTTCCTCATACTCATCGTCATATTCGGATTAGTAATGACAGTAGCAATGGCTACGATATACATTCAAGTTATGCGATTGATGGAGGGAATTCCTGGAGCAGCCATGCCGAGGGGGTTCCTAGGTCTCATCACCTTCACCCTTAGCGGTACGATGTCATATTTCGGACCCGTGATGGGCCTTGCTTTGGGCTGCGATGCGATTTCTGGAGAAAGGGAGAAGGGTACGTTGAAGATAGTTCTCGTTCAGCCCGTCTTCAGGGACACCATCATAAACGGGAAATTTGTCGCGGCAGCCTCAGCCGTATCCTTGGCTATAGTATTTTCCTCCATGGTGAATGTAGGAATTGCTATAATCCTCATCGGAGTCACTCCATCTGTCGAGGAAGGAATCAGGATGGCGCTTTTTCTGATATTCTCTATTCTTTTTACAATGATGTATTATGGCATTTCCATCTTCTTTTCAACGATTTTAAAGAAGACTTCCCAAAGTGTCATCCTTGGCGTTACCTTGTGGGCTCTCTTTACCTTTGTCATACCCATCATCGCATCCCTCATCGCCTTTACAATGGTATGGCCGATTGTTACGCCTGGGCAGGAGGATAGTGTAGAAAGGATGAGGAATTTCACAGCTATAGTGGAGGGAATATCTTCGATCACACCGAACTATCATTTTGGTAAAATAGCCCAGTATCTCCTAAACCCCTATGCCACTACCGGAGGATATATACAAACTCAACCTCAAACTCAACCTCAACCGATCCAAGAAGCCGCGCCAATAACAACGAGCCTCATCAATGCAGGACCACACATTCTTCTTTTATCCATAGCTACCATGCTAGCTTTCTTCGCTTCTTACATGGCCTTCACAAGGCAAGAGGTTCGATGATGGAGAATCCTTTCGGTAAGGGAGGACTTTGTAACGAAATATTCCTTTCATGGGTTTCTTTCAAGGAATCCTTAGGATTATCCTCGTCTTGAGGTTGCAACGATCTTAATGACGTCCCTGTCCCTAAGGACGTATTCCTTTGGCATCTTCAACCCAGTTCTAGCGTCGATGGCGTGAAGTAAAGTCTTAGCTAGGTCGCTATGGATCTCCCTTGCCAAGTCGGCCACGGTAGCCTCTTGGGGCATTAGGAAGACATCTGGAAGCACATTTCCATCGTGATCTGAGAGGCTCTTCTCGTCCTCCACCGGATAAACGGCATTCATTCTCAAAAGTTTAAAGACTGCCACATTTATCGCAAACTGGACGCCTGTCCTCATCCACCGAGAAAACACCTTTTGTTGAACATATTCCAAGGCCCATTTTTGCTTATCTGTAAGGACAGATGAATCGAGGACTTTGAAATCCTCCTCTCCCGGAAGGTACTTTACAAAGCCCTTCTGCTCAGCCCTTCTTAGGACTAACTCCGCCTCAGCGGAGCATGGGACCACGGGTATTGGACTGAGCTTGGCTATAAGCCTCTCATAGTTCTCATTTGCCGTCGGAAGGTCGATCTTATTCGCCACAACAACAGTAGGTTTCGCAATCCGTCTGAGGGCTATGACGAAGGATCTTAGGTCTTCAGGGCTCCATTCTTGGAACTTCCGTTCCTCAAGGCCTGTAGCCTTTAAGGCCGATAATATATGGAATTCATTGATCCTTAGGCCTGTGAAGGCGGTAAGAAGCGCATCCTTGAGGCGGCTTCTACGGCTTTCAAGAAGGCGCAGGATTTGCCCCCTTTTGCCTTCCAGAATCTTGATCATCCAAAGGATGAGCTCCTCTTCAATGTCCTCTACGTCCCTGATAGGATCTCCTGTCCCTGGATCGCATACCTTTCCCTCGGCATCGACACTTCCCGAAACATCTACAACATGGAGGAGGGCATCTGCCTGGGCCGCGACCGAAAGAAATTGGTTTCCCAAGCCTTTTCCTGCCCAAGCGCCTTTAATGAGCCCTGGAAGATCAACGATTTCCACGGGTATGAATCTGAAACCTTCAAGGCATGCCGAGTTCCTCGGATTATCCTTCACATTAAACTCCCTGCAAACGCAGAAGGTCCTGGCATAGCCTATACCGTAATTTGGGGCCTTCGTTGTGAAGGGATAATTGGCAATCTCGGCGTTTAGAAGAGTTGCAGCATTAAAAAAGGTTGTCTTTCCCGTATTCGTCTTTCCTATGATGCCGATCCTAATCATAACCAACCGCCGATGCTCCCTGATCATCCACAGTTTTTAAAGGCTAATAGCAGTTTGTGAGGACATGGTTATTAACTTTGTCCACTTACATTCGGATTCCGAATCGTTCCTTGGCAGCCCCTCATCTATTCTATTTCTTTCTTTCTTTTTCCTTTCGTCTATCGATTCGGGATGGGTAAATGCGATTCATTATCTCTTAAGAACTTCCCTTTTCCTTCGCGAGGAAGAGGAGCCAATTCTTCCCACTTCCGCGGCTTAGCTGAAGGAGTACATATCGCCCCTTCATGCGATTCCCCTCAAGGCGGAAGACGATTTTTGATGGCTTTCGACTCTCCAAGACATAACTTCCCGAGTCCCATATCTTCACGGTACCTGCACCATACTGGCCTTCAGGAATCGTTCCTTCGAAGGTGATATAGCTTAGGGGATGATCCTCAACCTGAACAGCTAATCGCCTAATCCCTGGTTTTGTTGGAGGTTCCTTCGGAATGGCCCAGGATTTTAGGACACCATCCATTTCGAGCCTAAAGTCCCAGTGGTCATGGGTTGCCTTATGAAATTGAACGACAAAGCGTGGCTTTGACTCATCCTGCAAGGGTATCGCCCTCTTCTTCCCCTTCGAATAAATTTATTAGAATGCCTTTAAGTTCGATGATGATTTTCATTTTCGATCTTAACCATGAATTTTGTAGCTGCCATAACTTTTTCTATAGCCTTTTCCATGCAACCACAAAATCCTTAGTGAAGAGCCTTCATTTTTATTTTATAAGCACTTCAGATCGTTCATCCATCCTTTGAGCTAGGGACGTTTATACTCGCTTGCAAGGACCCTCCTTATTTCCCTAGCCTTCTTTAAACCTACCTTCTCAACCTTAGTAAGCTCCTCCTCCGATGCCGTCGCAAGCCTTTCGATGGTACCAAAGTGTCTCAATAGACCTCTGGCTAGCTTTAGTCCAACTCCTGGAAGCTCTGAAACGATTATTTCCTGGCGATCTGTAAGGGTCTTTGCCCTTTTCTTTGGAAGCCTTAAAACCTCCTTGGAGCCATTTTGCTCATGTTTTGCCATGATTGCCAAGAACGCTGCCGTATCTGAGGCATCGATGGTGATGAGAACGGGAATTCCATAGTCTAGGATGAGGGAACTGAGGGCCCCTCTGATGGAATTGGGTTTGAAGCTAGAAAGGGAATAGAGAAGGCGTCCTTCAATGATGAGGACTGGTCTATCGAAGTGATCAACCATATCTGAAGCCTGTTTGAAAAGCCTTCCATCTTCGATAGAATGGAGAAAATCCCTTGTAGTCTTTCGCTCGACGATTACTCTATCGCTCAGCTGGTAATCGCCAACCTCAAGCCTTTGAGTAACAACCTTAACTCCAAGATTCGATAGTATCTTCACCACTTCGTTTGTAGCTTCTCGAAGATCTACAACAATCCTTACATTTCCAACCTTAGTCTTCCTATTCATCTTTTATAACAGCACCCCTTCGATCAATCGTTCATCCAGAGTTAAGATTAAGGTAAAAAGAAGCCAAGCCCTTCTTACCTGTTACGATTACGACATTATCCTACATTTCAACAATCGATAAAATCAGCATCATCTGCCTAGCATTTTCTGAAGGTATGGTATCTTAAAGTAAGCTTCCGGCTCTTCAATCTTCAAGGCATCCATGGGCGAGATTTTTCTGAGATCCAAGGAGAGCTTTTCCGATTCCCTATCTATCCAAGCCTCCCAAGCAGCTTTTGCCAGGATGCCAGCCGCCGCTACAGCCACCACATCCTCAGCATCGGGAGCCTGAACAACCTTAATGGATCTAAGCCTTTGGATCCTCTGCAACCTCTCCTCAGTCTTAAGCCTATCGAATTCGTCGATGATGATGACGAAGGAAGCATCCTTCATTTTCCTTACGACCTTTTTATAGACTGAATCGATGGCTCTAGCATGTCCCCAGGCTATCAGATCGTTCAGGTTTTGGCCCCCTTCCCATAGTTCTTTTAGTAGTTTGTTGAATCGTCGTGGTGTGATCATGAAAACCTGGAAGCCTAAAGCGAGCTTCTTGATTTTCCGGGATATTTCTTCAATCCTTCTACGCCCCAATTCCTTGCTGTCCATGACCCCCTCAGCCCTAAGGGCTAACATCCCTTCAGGAGTCAGGGCTACTGCAGCGATGGTTAATGGTCCTAGCCATTCCCCCTTCCCGGCTTCATCCGAGCCGATGATAACATCATATTCCGAAGGTTCTAACTTCAGTTCCTTTAATATTTCGAGTATAATGGGCTTAGCATCTTCTTGCGTGGCTACGACCTTTCCAGATGTATAACCTATGATCATCGCCTTCCCATATTTAACCCTGAAAAATTCATATGGATTGGTAATGGGGAGGGGATAAACTGGCTTAAATTTTTTCAGCAAGGCATCCCGGAAGGCTTCCCTTTGATCCAAAGGGAGTTTTATGACATAGATCTGCGTGGCTTTCTTCTCCCCCATCCTGGCTCACATTCATTTATTTCGCGCCACTCTTACTTTTCATCTTTGTAAAAAGTTCTGTTTCATTGATGAAATAGGATACCTTCATTCCATTCCATTCCATTCCATCCCATATCACATAGCTCTTCATGAAAGGATTTGGAACCTTTCAAGTCCTTTGGCAACATCCCCTAAACCTAGCTCCTCGAGCTTACGTTTCGTAGGAATTCCGGTTTCGACATCCCAACCCCGGAGCTGGTAGTACTCCTCAAGAAGGCACCTGAATTTCTCCTCATCCAGTCTCGTTCCATCGTATCTGTCTGGAAGCTTGAAGTGAGGAATGACGGTTTCATCCATCTTCCTTGATCGTCCTTCCCTGACGAGGATCGCTCGTTCAAGATTATAGATCCTTTCGCCAGCCCTATCAAGCCGAGCTTCGGAAATATCTATGCCTGTGGCTGCCGAGAAGAGGAGGCTTTCCATCGATGTATCGCCTGTTATATCCTCGGCCTTCTTGAAGGCTTCCTCATCCTCAAAGTTTGCAAGGAGCCTTGGGAAAATCCAATCACAGAGAAGAAGGCTGTCCTTCACGCAACTCCTGTTTCCATCAAAGACAACCACTTGGGCCTTTCCTTCATAGGTATCCCTATCGAAGGCCTTCTCGTTACCATAAAGCCTTAAGGAAAGCTTCCTAAGCCTGGGCTCCTCTCCCCGGTTGTATCTATCTATGAAGCTCTGAAGAAAGGTGTAGCTATGCTCACTATTAAATGGGTCCCTACTAGCCAGGGCCCATTGAAGGGCTGTGACGATGTAGCCTGGGCTCGGGTGGCGATCGTTCTGCCTCGAATCCCTATGGGCAGGAGCCCCCCATGCAAACATCTGGAATCTTGCCACGCTTTGGTTAAGGTTGAGCTTCTCGGCAACCCTGATTAGGTCTTCTGCGAAGAGTCCTCCTACCCCCTCCCTCCTCGAGATCCTATGGAGAAATTCCCACCACCACCTTGGATTCAAAGGATCGAGCCTTAGGCCCTCGATCTCTTCAATCCCATCCTCGACGCACTTTATGAGCCATGGAGCCATTGTCTGAAGTATCCATGTGCATAGCCCTAAGTCCTCGCAAAGGCTCGTAAGCTCTACGGCTGTCGCTTCATCGAATCCAGGGTAGCCTTTCACCCTGAGTCCATTTCCTTCATAATGAACGAGCAAACCCCTTTCTGGGTTACCAAACCAGTTACAGTCGTTGCAAAGGGGCATTGCATTAATGAAGCCCTCCCCGAAGATGCGTCTCATGTTCTTGTACATTACCGCTCCACATGGCGCTGTACATGCTTGGGTGCATTGGATGCGCTCTGGACTCGGCTTTGTTCGAACAACCATCCAACCTGGAAGGGCCCTTTCCTTAACGTATCTGCAAACCTTTAGGAACCTTTCTGGATCTGCTATCCTGACGCCACCTTTGCCCCTAAGGGCTATAGCCTTCAGCCTCTTGGATCCCATTACAGCTCCGAAGCCCACCTGCCCCGCAGCATTCGTAAGGTTATGCTCAATCGTAGCAAACCTGACAAGGTTTTCACCTGCTTGTCCTATGCAAGCTATCTGAGCCCCTTCACCATGGATCTTCTTCAGGGTCCTTTGGGTTGCGTAGGCACCTTTGCCCCAGAGCTCCTTCGCATCAAGGATCTCAGCCTTTCCATCCTCTATCCATAAATAGACGGGCCTATCGGAGGCCCCTTGGATGACAATACCGTCGAAGCCCGCGTAT
>JAGTQN010000013.1 GCA_018396395.1 Candidatus Bathyarchaeota archaeon
ATATGGATGAGCTCAATTAAAATCGAGTAGCAAGAAAAGAAGAATAGAATAGAATAGAATGGAGTGCCCTTATCTTCAGAGTTTATTTAAAACCGAAGAACCTTCCTTCAGACTTTCTTCAAGGGTTAAAAAAGCTTAAAATTTTTCGATGCCTTCTCCAAGAAGCCCCGAACGAAGGGTGGCGGAAAACGCTTTTGTTCTATCTGGGCTATGAGGCTTCTTAGCTCCATCTTAGCCCTTTTCTCCCAACGATTTCCAATCCACTTCCTTTTTATCGCCTCTTCAAACTCATCTTGGTCCAGAATGACATAGCGCCCTCCAGGAAAGACCCAAAGATCTAGGAAAAGGTCTGTCGTTCGAAAGCCTTTAGGAATACGCCTAATCGGAGTGATGATATCGCAGTAGTAACCCCTTAGCTCCCCTTGTCCATCATAGACTGCTCCGATGTCATGCCATGCTAGAGGAAAGTTGAACCAAAGGACAAGGTAATGCCTTTTTAAGGATTTTGTAGCTTCCATTAGCAAGGAGTCAGGTAATTTCATCGTACCGGCTGATACGATAGCTTCGTTTCCATCATAAAGGAGAATATGATGGTAATTCACGATTCTGTTGGGCGGACGTTTGTACGAAACGATGATTCTTTCCATGGACTTTAGGCCTTCCATTCCCAAATTCAAGATCTTTGGCGAATTGCTTTAATTCAGGATTTCCTAATTCTTGATCCAATTGAGGCGTTATTCTCTTTTTCCTTTCCTTTCCTTTCCTTTCCTTCCCCTATTTCTATTCTTGCTCCATCTGCATGAACTGCCCTAAGCTCGTCTGTGCCTTCCTCCTTTCTGAAGCCTTCTCTCCGAAGAAGGCATCGATCTCTTCCTTCATCATCATAAGTCTTTGCTTGATGTAGGGCTTAAGCTCATATTTTTCTGCCAGTCCCAAGGCTAGGTTCACATACTTCTCTACGCTTCCCCTGTGAACGGTAATCGCTAGGTCCCCATGACATTTAGGGCAGTATCCCCTCAAAGGCACCCTTCTGAAGGCCTGGTTGCATTTCTTACAACGAAACTTCTGGCTACCAAAGGTTTTAAGATTTCCAGCTATATCTGGAATGAAATGGGAAGTAAGGAGAAGTTCGACCATCTCCTTGGCATCCACAGCACGGATCTTCTCAGCCAATGAAAGCTGTAAGGATATCTTTTCTTCCATGCTTTTTGCCTCTTTATAACTGCTTTGAAGGTTACCTAGGGTCACGCAGGAGGTTTCATGGGTATAGCCAAAACCCCCAAACTGGGATTCCTTACCAAGCCTATGGGCTATGAGTTCTATGCAATCCGCTAGTTTCTTTGGATCCTCCCTCATTCGGCTCCTTTCATAAAAGATGGGAGGATAAGCCCTCGATATATCTAAGTCCTGAATGGCCGAATCGACTTCCTTAGGATTTATGGTTGGGCTTACCAGGAGGGGGGCATCCATCAATCCTCCAACCTGGGCGGGAAGGTATTCCTCACTAAAGTTGAGGAAGGCATCTAAGGCCAGCATGATCGAATCCTCATCCCCATCGCAATCCCTTCTCTTGGCGGCATGCCAATATGGATGGGCAAAGCATACCTTCGCCTTCGTAAAGCCTAGGACTCGACCCACTACAGCCACAGAAGTATGGGGAGCCAAACCCAAAACAAGATGCCCGATAAGGTCCATGGGATCTTTGGCATTGTAAAACCTTGGGATTCCATAAAACCTTTCCAAGAGATCGTCGATGAAGGCCGAAGCCTTTAGAAGGTAATGGGCGCAATCCCAAGGAATAACAATGTCCTGAACCTTCAGTTCTAGGATCTGGTCTTCCCTTTCTAGGGGCTTTCCCTCGGCATCGAAGCCATAGCCAAGTTCCTTAAGCTTCTCTAGGGTTACGCCAATCTCAGATGGAGTGAAGTGGGTAAGGGGTGCATTCGTGACATCGAAACGGACTGTCCCGTCTTTGAATACTGAAAGCCCATATCTGGCCCTGAGGAGGCCCTTCTCCAAGGGCTCTGGAATCTTATTCTTATTCGAGAGGCCCCTGACGCCCTTCATGACCTCGGGCAGTTGAAGCCTTAGATTTGCGGAAGCTTTCCTGAGGGCTTCCTCAAGGTTTATGGACTGAAGCATCCATCCCCTGGCTTGAAGCTGGCAGGTAGGGCAGAGGTCCCCATCCTTGAGGCTTCTTCCGCATCTTGGGCAGGAAAACTCGATCCTAGTAGCCTCATGGCAAAGGGGACATAGAGTAAGATAGGTTTCTTGGCTGCACTTAGGGCAGATCCTCCTTACAAGTTCGACGCTTACAGGATCCTTGGCGGCATCCCTTAGGTTTCTTAGGGGGCCTCCTTTAAGCCCTGCTGGGAAGAGGACATGGACAAGGGGTTTCATGACCCTAGGCTTAGCCTTTTCTGGGCGCCCCATCTTAGCTCCTATGAAGGTTACATACTTGGGCTCGAGTTTCAGTCCAGAAAGCTCCTCAAGGGCTTTCCAAACTCCCTTTCTTGCAGCCTCCTCGATCTCCTTAGGCTCCTCGGAATCCTTTCCATTCAAGAGACCAAGGCATCGCCTTAGGACTAAGTAATCCTCCCCAAGAATGACTTCCTTTCCTTCAACCTCATGGGGGACAAGGATTTTCTCAAGGATTGCCTTAGCCTCCAGGTCTAGGGTAAGGCGGGTTTTGGGCCCCTCGCCCCCTTCGCCCTTGCCTTCGCCTTCATCCTTGCCTTCACCCTCACCTTCTCCCTTGCCCTCTTCCTCGCCCTTCCCTTCCCACGGGTCCTTAGCCCTTGAAAGCCACTTCCTAAGCTTAAGGAGATCCGATGGCGAGGCCCTTTCCCAATCGTATGTGTAAAGGGGATGGAGGGGTACTTTTAGGCATTCTGAGATGGAAAGGGCCTCCGAGGCCTTAGGTTTGCATTTTAGGGGAGCTTCGAGGAAGGATCTTAGCCTTTCGATTTTTACTTCCGTAGCCTCGCTAGCCTTTTCGAGATCCCCATCAAACTCCTTTTGGATGGCCGCCTGGAGAAGGTTTCGGAAGGCCTCTTCCGTAAAGCCTGAGGGAGCAAGGGGTCTGTTGTTGTGAAGGAACTCGTAAAAGCTTACGAGGAGGTCTCCCAAAAAGAGGACAGCTTCCACTTCCCCTTCGACCCTTCTGGCCTCCTCAGGATCCTCGAGGCGCCTTACAGAGCCGCTTCTTAACTTGACTATAGGAGCCTCTATCGAATCGACGGAGGCTACGATACCACCCTTTCCCGGCTCTTCTGTCTTAATCTGGGTCCCAATGGCCAAAAAGCCTCCAAGGACGAGCATCGTGGAAGGATGGAGGCCTAAGGCCGCAAGACCTGTATTCCTTGCCCTTCCATATCTAAGCCTGAAGCCCCCTACGCGACCTGGCGAAGAAAGGACGGGCCTTCCGCCTATGATCTTTTCCATGTACATCGAATTCGCTGGCTCGCTTTGTCCCTTCTCCTTGGATTCGGACCAAACATCCTCCAACCACTGCCATCCTTGGATGCCAAGCTTTGTGATGATCTTCATGAGCTTACGGCTTCTTCCAGCCAGCCCGTCGTTGATGACGATGAGGGCGCCGCCCCTGACGCGGTTTGTCTCAATCCTTGGGAGATTCCTAAAGCTTGTTACCTCGAAGGGATCCGTTTCAACACCCGTAATCTCTACAGGTATGTTTTCAAGAATGCGCTCAAGGACCTCATCAGGAACATGATATTGGAAAAGGCGGACTTCCCGCTCATAGAGACGAATCTCCTCTATGAAGCGCCTAATCTCCTGGGGAGTAGCCCTATACCTCGCCAAACCAAGCTTGTTCCTGATGAAATCTGCCACGACGAGGATGAGGGCTTGGGCCGTTCCTCCAGCTGGTCTTATGGGACCGGCGAAGTATATGGAGAGATACTTGGACCGATCCAGATTCTCCTTAAAGGCGATCTTCGTTATGCCTTGAATAGGCGCGACTGTCACTCCTTCGGTAATGATGGCGAGGGCAGTCCTGATAGCCTGTTCGGCTAGCTTCACTTCATCCGCAGAGCCGAAGGCTCCATAAACGATCTCTTCTGCGATTTTGAAGGCCATCTCATCCCTTTCCATCTTTTCGGCGAGTTGCCTTATGCGTTCCTTCACCCCTGGCGGACCAACCAGAAGCTCCACTCTTTCAGCCATATCCTCGGTCAGCCTTGGCTCAGGCCATGGCTTTGGATCCAAAAGCCTTGCCCTAGCTACCTTGGCAACTTCTTGAACCTTAGCTAGCTTAAGCCCAAGTCCCTCGAAATACTCCTTACATTCCTTTGGCATTTTCATATTCGATTTAGCGTTCGCCTTACTGTTCGAGTTTGATCCCAAGCCTAGACTTGAGGCCAAGTTATTCCCACCGGACCAACCTAGCCTATCTCCGGGCCATATTTCTGGGCATAAAGGATGGCCTATCCCCGAGATTCTTTAGGACTTCCATACCAGTTTTCCTAACGACCTTTACGATCTCCCCTAAGATGGGCTTAAAGTTGGATGGCTTTCCCTCGAGCATGGTCCCTGTAACCACGATGTTCGCCCCAGCCTTCACGATTACTTCAGCATCCTCCGGAGTTCTGATTCCTCCCCCTACGATGATGGGAATATCTATGGTTTCTCGAACCTTTGCTATAACGCTGGGCGGAATCGGGTATCTTGCCCTAGAACCAGCCTCCAAGTATACGAAGCGCATTCCTAGGAATTGGGCTGCCAAGGCATAGAGGGCTGCGATTTCCGGTTTATCGTAGGGTATGAGCTGGGCCTGACCCATAAAGCCCGCGGCACCACCCTCCCCCATGATAATATAGCCCATAGGAATAGGCTCCAAGCCATAGCGCTTTACGATGGCAGAACCGAGGGCCTGGGCGCCTATGAGAAAGTAAGGATTCGTGGAGTTGAGGAGTGACATGAACCAGATGGCATCGGCATAGGGGCTTATTCCTGTGACATTATTCGGAAAGAGGATTACAGGAACCTTGACTGATGCCTTTATTGCCTTCACAATGGCGTTCAGATGATCCACGGAGGCTAGGGTGGTGCCTCCCACCATGATGGCAGCCGTTTCTAGGGCTTCGGCCTCAGAGGCTATAAGCTTCGCATCCTCTGGTTCGATGTTCTCAGGATCCAAGAGGGATATGTGTATCGCTCCCTCTTTCCTTATCCTTTCCAGGAGGTAGCTTTCTACTCCGACCACAAGGCCCTCCTCAATCTCTTATTGTTCAGGAAGAATTAAAATCTCTTCTATTCTTTAGAAAAGTCAATAGCCAAATGGTAGAAAGGTAGGGAGGGAAAAGTAAGTACAAGTACGTAAAGAAGATGGGTTGAATTCCTTCTTGAAGGGATCCGTAGAGTCTTGGGTCGAGGGGAATATTCCTTGGCATCGAGTTTCTCAGTCCTGAACAAGGTCATAAGAGATGCCCTGGCAGAATTGGGCTTCCGAGTTCCAACGGAACCCCAGAGAAGGGCCATCGAACCTATCCTCAAGGGTGAGAATGTTCTCCTCATAGCCCCTTCTGGAACTGGAAAGACGGAGGCGGCCCTCCTTCCCGTTCTGAATAATCTTCTACTCCACTCCGAAAAGCCTGGCATTGGTGCCCTTTATGTAACTCCCCTAAGGGCTTTGAACAGGGATCTTATGAGGCGTTTATCCTTTTGGGCTTCAAGGCTCGGTTTGACGGTGGAGGTAAGGCATGGCGACACTCCGGAGGCGGAAAGAAGACAACAGGTTTTGAAGCCCCCAGACCTCCTCATCACGACTCCAGAAACCCTACAGGCAATCCTTCCTGGAAAAAGGATGAGAAGGCATCTGAGGTCTGTGCGCCATTTGATAGTGGATGAGATCCATGAGTTGGCTGAGGATAAGCGGGGAGCCCAGTTCGCGGTGGCATTGGAGCGCCTCGAGGCCCTAACTTCCACTTCGTTCCAGCGCATAGGCCTTTCAGCAACGGTTGGAAGCCCTAGGGAAATTGCCAAGTTTCTAGTGGGAATTGGTCGAAGGGTTCGGATCATAAAGGTTCCGATTCCCAAGGAGTTTCGTTACAAGATCGAATTCCCTTACC
Source organism: Candidatus Bathyarchaeota archaeon (assembly GCA_018396395.1). Taxonomy (GTDB): domain Archaea; phylum Thermoproteota; class CALKCG01; order B24; family JAGTQN01; genus JAGTQN01. Next base: position 6,090 of record JAGTQN010000013.1, read on the forward strand.
CGAGTGGGGAGGATTACGTACTGGCCCAAGGACTTTACACGACGCCAGAGGCTGCAGCCCGCCTAACACGTCTCAGGGAACTCATTTCTAACCATGGTTCGATGCTGATTTTCGTGAACAGTCGAACTAATGCGGAGATGCTGAGCCATAGGCTCAGAATGCTCCAAGAGGCTGTGGAGGTTCATCACGGTTCCTTGAGCAGGGAGGAGAGGGAACGCATAGAGGGAAGCTTCAAGGCCGGAAGTCTAAGGGCCATCGTTTGCACTTCGACCCTCGAACTTGGCATCGATGTCGGTAGCGTTGATCTCGTCGTTCAGTATATGTCGCCGAGGAGGGCAACAACCCTCCTTCAGCGCATCGGAAGGTCAGGGCATGGACCTGCTAGGTTCCCTGAAGGTATCATTATCACAGCCTTTCCCGAGGATGTTCTCGAATCCATCGTTGTCGTAGAGAGGGCAAAGAAGGGAAGGTTCGAGCCTGTGGGTATCCATTTCAATGCCCAAGATGTTCTGGCGCACCAACTGGCTGGTCTTGTCCTCGATAAGGGATCCATAAGGATTAAGGATGCCCTTAGGCTGATAAGGAGGGCATATCCTTACAAGGATCTGGATTTGGCGACCCTCCTGAAGGTCACTAAATTCATGGAAAGTCTAGGCGAGATAAAATTGGAAAAAGGAAGGGATGCGGAAAGGGGAAGAAAAGGGGGGCTAGGAAATGCCCCTGAAGAGCGCATTCTTAGAGGAACAGCACGGACGAAGGGCTACTACTATGAGAACCTTTCCATGATCCCCGATGAGAGGCGTTACCCCGTTCTGGATCTCTCCACAGGAGACTTTGTGGCAACCCTTGGAGACGAATTCGTCCAAATGAAGGCTAAGGTTGGACTGAACTTCATCTGTAAGGGAAGGGTTTGGAGAATCGAGGGATTTGGCGAGAAGGGAGAGATCCTCGTAACTCCAGTGGAAGATCCAACAGCCGCCATCCCAGGCTGGGATGGGGAGCTTCTACCACTGCCAAGGGATCTTGCCCAAGATGTAGGGAATCTTAGGGCTTTTTTGGCGGAACTTGTGAAGCTTAAGGGAGTTGAGGGATCGATTGATAGCTTGGCTACTCAATGGCCTACGGATCGCTTGGCGATCAGGAAGGTCATCGAAGAAACGGTTACCCAAATCGATTTCAAGGCTCCAATGCCTACTAAGGATCTTTTCCTTTTGGAAGCCTTCCGAAACTTCCTCATATTCCACTCATGCCAAGGTGAGCAAATCAACAGAGCCTTGGGATATATCCTCTCAACCCTTCTTGAACGAAGGATCAGAGTGAGGGGATGGTGGGCAGATAGCTATAGAGTCCTTTTGGAGGCCTTTGAGGATATTACGGAGGAAGGCCTTGAAGCCTTCAGGAAGGATATCATCTCCCTTACTCCTGAGGGAGCTGAGGGTCTTTTCTATGAGCTTTTAGAAAGGGAGTTTCCCTTCGCCTATTATATGAAGTTCGTGGCCGAGCGTTTTGGAGCCCTTCCAAGGGGCCTCTTTATACCTGAGAGAAAGTTTTCGGAACGTTATTTTTCCAGCTTTCTTGGAACGCCCATCTATGAAGAAACCCTTCGTTATGTCCTAAAGGAAAAGGTCGATCTAGGGGGTGCCAAGGAAGTTCTTCGCCTCCTCCATTCTGGGAAAGCGGGGCTTCATAAAATCCTAGATATCGAAGGGCCTTCCCCCTTAGCCTTGGGAATCCTCAACAAATTCTTCCAGGCTCCTGAGCTGATGGCTCCAGAGTCTTCTTTGAAGGATAGCATAGCCCATATGAGGACCGCCATTGCCAAGGAATATGTTGAGCTTTTCTGCTTGGCTTGCCTTGGCTGGAACTTTCAGGGAAGGGTTGAGGATCTTCCCGAGGAGCCAAGGTGCCAGATCTGTGGTTCAGGACTCCTCGCCGTCATGAACAAGCTAAACCCCCATATAAGGGAAGCCCTTGATAAGAAACGATTGGGAATCGAAATGACGGAGAGTGATCGGGAGATCCTTGCTAGGGCTCGTAGAACGGCCGACCTAGTCCTGTCATACGGAAAAAAGGGCGTCATCGCCCTCATGGTTACGGGAATAGGTCCCCAAACGGCTTCCCGTATATTGGCTTTGGCCTATGACCAGGAGGAAGAATTCTACAGGGGCCTCATCGATGCAAAGCTAAGGTATTTGACAACGAGGGAATACTGGAAAAGCGATTAGCCTCCTCAAGCCTAAAATCCGCATGAGAAATAGAAAAAGGAACCAAACCGAAAAGGAAATTTGATTATTATAAATAATATTAAATCGATAATAACGATATCCATATAATCTAAAGAAACTAAAAATAAAAATATTGGAACTATGGCAAAAATATCCTTCCATCGTTTCTTTACTTCCATACTCAGACATTTTAAGCGCAAGCATGGATGAGAAGGATATTCCATCCTATGAAGACCTCCTTATACCTTATTCCGGTCCTATGGAATTATCCATGATTATGGAAACTAGACGATACGGGTTTTCAGTTTTGCTTTCTGTATAATTTTATCAAAATTTTCATGACATGCTTTCAATGCGCAAAGGAGATAGCCAAACTTAAGAAATTAGAGGTTATGTTATGATTATCTGACGAATAGGCTCTTTATTTTATTTTCCATTTATTTATATTATTATCCCGACCTTAAAGTTAAAGCGAGGTGCTAAGATGAGCGAAGGTGGAAGGGGAAACCTCGGAATACTGAGGGAAGCTGTTGAAAATATAAAGATCATGGATACCCATGAGCACCTTCCCCAGGAGGAGGACAGGATCAAGGAACTTGTGGATGTTTTTTCAACCTTTCTTCCCCACTATGCCTCCTCCGACCTTGTTTCCGCGGGCATGGCTGAGGGGGAGCTTGAGGAGATTCGCAATCCAAGGCTTCCCTTAAGGACGCGTTGGGAGAAGTTCGCTCCATATTGGGAAAAGATTCGAAACACGGGCTATGCAAGGGCTTTAGAGATTGCCCTAAGGGATCTCTATGGAATCCAAGAACTCAGCCTTGAAACATGCGAGGAGGCTTCAAGGAGGATGAGGGAGGCCAACAAGAAAGGCCTCTATCGATGGATCCTCAAGGAAAAGTCGGGAATAGAGCTTTCCATACTGGACTCAGAGAGAATCGATGTAGACAGGGAGTTCTTCGCCCCTGTCATGCGCTTCGATGGTTTCATAGCCCTTAAGGAAAAATGGGACCTCGAAATCCTCGAAAGGCATTGTAACAGCCCGATACATTCCCTCGATGAGCTTGAGAGGGCTTTGGAGCTTGAATTTTTGAGACTGAAGGATTCCATAGTTGGCGTGAAGATAGCCCTAGCCTACAGGAGGAGCCTTTCCTTCGAAAAGTCGACCCATGAAGAGGCGGAGAAGGTCTTCAATAGGCTATATGCCCAAAAGGTCTTTAGGCGAATCGATGCCTACGGTGGAAGGATAACTAAGCCGGAAGGCCTATCCTTCGAAGAGGCAAAGCCACTCCAGGACTATATGATGCATAAGGTTGTCGCCTTGGCCGCAAAGCATGGACTTCCCATTCAGATCCATACAGGACTTCAGGAGGGGAATGAGAACCTGATAACGAACTCAAACCCCGTCCATTTGACAAACCTCTTCATGGAGTATAAAGAAGCGAAGTTTGACCTATTCCATGGTTCCTATCCTTATATAGGCGAGCTTTCGGTCCTTGCGAAGAACTTCCCTAACGTATTCGTGGATATGTGCTGGCTTCATATTATATCCCCAACTGTCGCCAGGAGGGCCCTTTCTGAATGGCTTGAAACTGTTCCCGGAAACAAGATCCTAGCCTTCGGAGGAGATTACCGTTTTGTTGAGGGCGTCTATGCCCATGCAAAACTTGCTAGGGAGAATGTGGCAAGGGTGCTTCAGGAAAAAATTGAGGATGGCACCTTTACGGAGGCCCAAGCGGTACGCCTAGCCGTGAGACTATTAAGGGAAAATGCCCTCGACTTATTCTTCCCAAGGGCTGGGATTCGTAAAGGCTAGAAGAGGCTACCTTGGAAGGGGTCTTCCTTTCCCAAGGCTTTTTGATTCAACCCAGAGAATTCGACTCGACGGAAAGATGCCGGATACGCAGGACTGGTTTGGTTCAGTTGGGTTAGAAACGAATGGATGAATTAATTGGATTGGAATGGATTGAATTGTATCGTATGGGATCGTATCGTATCGTATGGTATTGGACTGGACAAGATCGGATCGATTGGATTCATAGCCATCTATCAAACCAGGCAAATGCCTTCCTTCCGCTGAATTGATGACCTCCCTCAAACTCGTCCATTTCGCACCTCTCAGGGACTCCTAAGACCCCATAGATTTCCTTGAGCTTTGAGAAGGCCTTATGAGCCGCCTCCATCGGAAAGCCCCCATCCCTTATGCCACTCTCGATCAAAAGGGGCCTTGGAGCTATGAGTCCTGCACAATCCCACATTTCACCATACCTCAGAAGCCTTGGAATGATCTGGGAGCCGCAGAAGTTTCCAAGGTCTAGAGCAAAGGCCTTGAAGGAGTTCAAGTAGCAACTAACCACAGCGACTTTTATTGTCTCATCAAGGGCTGCAGTGAAGAGCGTAGGTTCCCCCATAAGAGAGCCCCATCATACCTATTCGATCGCCATCAACCTCTCGACGAGATTTGAGGTACTCGATACACCTTTTGGCATCCCAGATGTTGAGGATTAAGGGATTAAACCCCAGAAGAATCGCCTTGAGAAAAACCACATTGCAACCATCCTTCCAGGGAAATCATAGCCGAGTCTCCGTTCCCCAAAGCCGCGCCAATCTGGCGCCGTTATAATGTAACCCTAAGGGTTAGCTGGCGAGCGTAGTCATAATTTAGACGCTTTATAACGGAGACTCGGCGCTCCTCACCATGGGTTATACCCACGACATCATCTTTGCCATGGCCATGACCATGGGCGCAGAGGATTGCCAGTCTTCTTTCATGGGGCTTCAGATCCTTCAGTAGGAGGACATAGGCCGGAACGCCTCCCTTTGGTTCGCTGTTTATGACAACCTTTTCCCTGAGGAAAGGTCCTTAGTCTACCCTTTCCAGGGTTATGGGGCTTTAGATCAGAGGGCTTCGGCCAATCGCCCATGAGTTATATAAGTTTCGACTGAAAAGCCGATCGCCAGATAAGCCATTCATCCCTGTTCCTTTCCTTAAAGGAAAACTCTTGTTTCAGGGAATTGTATCTTTGCTCTAGATACTCGCCCATGGAAAAGGTCCTAGGGTCTGAGTTTGTCATGATTATTGACCACCTAGCTTTTTTTAGCTACGATTGTTTTATTTTTCTTCCCTTCTCTTCTTTTCATTCATCCTATCTTGACAAAATTGTTATAGCGAAGAAAAAATAAGTCATGCCATGAAATGTCATTTTCAGAATTTGGTTAATATTTTCAGATGCTTATGCCATAGAGTATGGTATGGTGCGTTGGTTGAGGACACCAAAGTCCTCCACTTTTCCAATGAGAAGCTCAAAAGCAAAGGAGATTTTGGGAATCAAATTCAAATTCAAATTCAAAATCAAAATCAAAATCAAAATCAAGTTCAGGTCAAATTCAAAGTCAAAGTCAAATTTAAAAGTATCAAAGTTGTCAAACATCAAATCCAAATTCAAGGATTGGCTTATCAACCCTTCCCTACTCGAAGTAGCCTTCGCCTTCCTTTAGGTGCCTTCGAACTTCCTTCTCATCGGGTTCTACGCCTAGGCCAGGAGTCTCAGGAACCTCCACCAAACCATTTTTTATGATGGGCTTGCTTATGCCCTTTACGAGGCTGTCCCACCATGGAACGCCTACGGCATGGAACTCGAGGGCTATTAAGTTCGGCATGAGAGAAGCTGCATGGATGTTCGCCATGAAGGATATAGGAGATCCTGCAAAGTGGGGGGCTATCCCCATTCCATGGAGCTCCGCCATTTCGGCCGTTCGGATCGTTTCCCTTATGCCCCCGACCGTTGCGAGGTCCGGTGATGGAATCCTTATGGCATGGTTTTCGATGAGATCCCTGAAGCCCTGAGCCAAGTATATATCCTCGCCAGTAAGGGTTGGGACATTTATGGAAGTCGTAACTTCCCTGAATCCCGATACGTCCCAGTAGGGGATGAGGTCTTCAAGCCATGCGAGCCTATAAGGTTCGACAGCCCTTCCGAAGCGTATGGCATTGCTTACGGTCCCCATGCCACAGTCAAGGGCTAGCTCGCATTCCTCGCCTACGGCATTCCTTAGGGCTTCCACGATGGAAAGGAGGTACCGAAGCCCTGCATTCGTAAGGTTTGAGCCCAAGATTCCATTACGAACGAGGCTTGCCACCCCTAGCCCCACATCGAACTTCAACATGCTGAATCCCATCGCCTTAATACGCCTTGCGTTCTCCGCATAGGCCTCAGGCGTATAGTTCGTATCGTCTAATCTATAGTCCCTCCTTGCATCGGCGATGGGCTTTCCCGCATGGCAGTCGCAATAGATCTTAACCCTATCCCTATAGCGGCCTCCTAGGAGCCTATGGACTGGCATTCCTAGGGCCTTTCCTGCTATGTCCCATAGGGCCATCTCGATGGCACTGACGCCTCCTCCTTGACGGCCATTGCCTCCCCTACCTTGGATTTTCCGAAAGATCCGATTGATGTTCAGGGGATCCTCCCCGATGATGAGGGGCTTCAGGTCTAGGGCTAGGTTTTTGGACCCTCCATCCCTGACCTCCCCATAGCCCTCAATGCCCTCATCCGTCTCTATTTTTATTATGGGCCAGTCGAAGTTCCCTTCCACCACTGCAACCTTAAGATCCTTGATCTTCATAATGGCACACCTTACTTATCGGATATCAATAAGGAATTCCTTAAGCATAACTTAACCGTTACTCGAGATTCTTGGCTAACTAAGTTCTATAATCCTTCCAGTCCTGCTCGACTCGTAGATGGCGTTGAAGAGTTCCACGGACTTCCTTCCCTCTTCGCCATCTACGGCAGGTTTTGTCCCCTTGGAAACCGCCAATATCATATCTTCTATAATGTTCTTGGGAGCATCCCTTGGAATCTCAAATTCCTCAAGGGATGGGCTTTCCTCGCCCTTAAGCTTATACAAGCCCAGCTTGCCATCGTTCCAGACGATCGTTCCCCTATCGCCCGTAAGCTCAATCCTCGAGCCAAGGCTCGGATAACTGAAGGTAGTTGTGATGATGGAACCCCACGCTCCATTCCGGAAGGTCAAAAGGGCCATGGATATGTCCTCCGTTTCGATGCCATGGGCAAGGGTTCCGCTCATGCCATAGACCGTCCTCACAGGTCCGAGGAACCAAAGGAGAAGATCCAAGAAATGAACGCCCTGATTGGCGGCCGAGCCGCCCTCAGTCCCCTTTCGGCTTCTCCAGCCCTTGGGAAAGCCCCCATCATAGTAGGATTGATCCCTCCACCATTTCATTCTTAGGTCTGCCAGAAGAAGGCGCCCTAGCCTTCCTGCATTCAAGGCTTCCTTTATCCTACGGTTTAGATCATCGTAGCGCATTTGGAAATCGACTGCTAGAACAACCCCCTTCCGCTTAGCAACCTTAATGGCTTCATCACACTTCTCAACCCTAATGTCCATAGGTTTGGCTATGAAGACATGTTTCCCAGCCTCCATGGCTTTGATGGCATGGTCGCAATGCATTCCGCTAGGTGTGTAGACACCTATCACTTCGATGTCCTTCCTCTCCAGCATTTCCGTATAGTTCGTCGTCCAGTCGCAGTGGAGCTCCTCAGCTGCCTTTTTGGCTATATCTTCCCTAAGGTCACAAACGCAAAGAAGCCTTGCTCCTGGCGTCCTTACGGTCTCCCTAGCCCTACTTAGACCCATTCCTAGACCAAGGATTCCAAAGCCCAATACCTTCGATTCCATGAAAACGCCTATGAAATCTTATAAGCTTAAGGCTTTCTCTTCCGAAGATCTTTTCATATTTCTTCTACAAACTCTAGGTATCCGAAGAACTCCGGAAGGTGAAAGTTGGGTCGGGGATAAAAGATTGGAGCCCATGTGAGCCAATGGGGATGGGAAGTCCCGTCAGCGCACTTGTAGAAGTTTGCCCTCCATTTTACAGCGGGAGCTGGCCATACGACCTCGCAATAATGGGTCAGGATTTCTATAGGTATGCGATATTCAAGGATCCAGTTGATGGGTTCAGAAATCTCAGGATCGACAATGGTAGGTAGCGAATGGAAGAGTTCAATCTTCCAGGCATCGGATTCGGAAATGGGCTTTATTTCGACACCAGGGGCCCTTTGAAAGTTGAAAAGCATGGTACCACCACAGTTCACTTCAAGGTTGAAGTATCCATAGGAGATCTCATGGGAGGGTGTGAAGAAGAACTCGACACAGCTGTCTTGGAAGACTCTATCCTGATATCGCCTGGCAACAGCCTTCACGAACCGATCCTCAACCCGAAAGATGACGTATATGAAACGATTGTCCCAGAGAAGCTTCACTTGCGTTTTGGGGAAATGCTCTGGCCTGCTCCCCATATAGGACTTCAGCTCGATGGCTGGAATCCTTTTCCATGGATCGCCATCCCAGTCACCAGTAAGGGAGGAGCCTTTGGAAGCCCTTCGAACATAGTACTTGGGATGCATGGCATGAGTAAGGGGTGGCAAGGCTACTAAACCTTTCCTTCCACTTATTTCATTTTCATCCGTCTCATCCAGCCCTAACTCTACCTCCCCCTCTTCCTCTACTTCTATTCCATCTCTTCCCCTTCCATCTCTTCCTAGAGCCTAGCGCTTTACCTCATTCGATTCGCTTGTCTTGCGTTCCATAATTCAAATCTGAAAACGCATGATTATGCCAGGGGCGCTGCGAAATGCCCTTCCCCTATTTTTGGATGGCCTTCGCTACGATCTCTGTCACGTCCAGAATTCTAAGCCCAATATTGGCTTTAGATGAGGCCTCGGATAGGTTAAGCTTACAGGTGGGACATGCGGAGATGAGGGCTTCCACCCCCAGAGCCTGGGCTTCCCTTAGCCTTTTGAAACCTATCTCCATGGATCCTTCTGGGTCTGTAAACCTTAGGAGCCCACCCCCGCCACAACAGGCTGCCGTACTCCTGTTCCTCGCTCCTTCCTTTAGCTCAAGCCCTCTTATGGCCTTTAGGATATTCCTTGGGGGCTCATAGACCTTGGAATGCCTTCCAAGATCGCAAGGATCGTGGTAAGTCGCCCTTAAAGGAACGGCTGCCTCCATATTCAGCTTCCCCCTTGAAAGGAGGGATTCGATGAGCTGGGTTATGTGGAGAACTTGGAAGCCTAGGCTTCCGATAAGCCTTGGATATTCCTGGCTAAAGGTACGGTAACAACCAGCACAGCTCGTTACGAGGATCTTCGCTCCCAAATTTCTTACGGCTTCAGAGTTGTGAAGGGCAAAATCCTTGGCATGGAGGGTTTTTCCTGAAAGAATGAGGGGATTTCCGCAACACCACTCCTCTTCCCCTAGGGTTGTCCAACTGAGACCGGCTTTATCAAGAATATAGGCTGAAGCCTTGGCAATTTCGGAGCCCTCCTTTGTTAAGGACGTAACACAACCAGGGAAGTATATGATGCCCTCCTTCTTATCCCAAGGCATGGCGGCTTCAGCTTTCATCGATTCGATGGTTTTTTTCCACAGGGCCTTCTTGAATCCATAGAGGTTATGAGCTTGAAGGATGTTCGCCTCGATGGTATCGATGGCTTCAGGATAGCTTCCCTTCTCAACGAGGATGGCCCTAGCGGCTTTGAAGGCATCGGTTGTCCTAACGCCTGAAGGACAGCGCCAGAGGCAATAGCCACAAAGGGCACAGCTGTAGATTCGATCCATGACGAAGGGGTTTGCCCTTATTCCTCCTTCTAGAAGGGCTTTCAGGATCTGGACCCTTCCCCTAGGGCTTCCACTTTCCCAGCCTTTAAGGGAATAGGTTGGACAGAGACTTCGACAAAGACCGCAGCACATGCACCTCTGAAGGTCTTCGCCATATTCTTCGAGGATGTATGGTTTTTGTTCCAACGGCCTCTACCTCGCCAAAGGGTTAGGTGAGCGGATAGGGTCCCCCCTTCCCCTTACCTGGATTTAGGATGAGATTTGGATCAAAAAGATGCTTAAGGGATCTCATAAGGGACAGGGTCGATGGATGCTCGATGCCCACGTACTTTGCCCTTATAAGCCCTATGCCATGTTCTCCTGTGACGCTTCCTCCCGCCGGAAGGACTATGCCCCCATAGAGCAGGTCCAAAGCCTTAAGAAAAGCCCTTCTATGCTCCTCAAGCCGAGAATCAAAAAGGAAGGTTGGATGCATGTTCCCATCTCCTATGTGGCCGAAGTTGCCGAGATCGAAGCCTTCGATCCCAAGGTCCTTTGGAATCCTTTCGATTTTTCCAGCGGCTTCCGGCAACTTCGTGGGTGGTACTGTGCAATCTTCCATGACTGTCGATGGCTTCAGCCTTGCGAGGGCAGGAAGGGCAGCCTTCCTCGCGTTTATTAGGCTTTGCCTATAAGCCTGATCCAAGGTTGTCTCGAAGTAGACTGGTTTCTCCTGACGGCATAAGGCTACGCCTTTCTCCAAAGCAGTCCCTACGGATTCCCGGCTTCCTCCAAAGTCAAGGAGCATGAAGTTTCCCTCAGGGATCCCCTTAATGCCAGCATACTCTAAGGCAACCCTTGTGGTAGCCTCCCCCATGAATTCGAGCATTTCTGGCACCATTCCAGCCCTTCTAACCCTAAGGGCGGCCCTTGCGAGGGATTCAACAGAGTCGTAGATAAAGAGGGCCGTCGAGTATGCTTCTGGAAGAGGCACAACCTTCAGGGCAATCTTTGTAACGACACCCAAGGATCCTTCCGACCCTACGATGAGCCTCGTCAGATCATAGGATGAGACGGACTTAAGGGTCTTGGAGCCCGTTTCTACAACCTCCCCTGTAGGAAGGACGACCTCGAGCCAAAGGACGAAGTCCCTAGTAGGCCCATACTTTATCGTACGGTTCCCTGAGGCATTTGTATTGACCATGCCTCCGATCGTACAGGCAGGGCTACTTGCTGGATCTGGGGGAAAGAAAAAACCAGCCTTGGTAAGATCCTCGTTTAAGGCATCGCAGACAATGCCAGGCTCCACAAGGACCATCTGGTTGTCAAGGTCTATCTGGAGGATTCTATCCATGCCAGACATATCGAGGAGGATTCCCCCGGCGACGGGAAGGGGGGAACCAGCTGCACTCGTTCCTCCGCCCCTTGGTGTTACTGGTATGCGCTCCTCGTTGGCAATCTTCATCACGGCGACTACATGATCCGTTTTTCTAGGCCTTACAACCACATCGGGACTATGGAAGAATATGGAGGAATCCCTGGAATAGCATAGGAGTTCTTCAGGCCTCGTGGTGATATTCTCTGAGCCCAAGATCCCCTCAAGCCGAGAAAGAATCCTAGGCGTAACCCGCCCATAGTTTTGCATCTTCATGCCCTCGTAAGATTACTCTATTTCTCTTCCTATTTCTACTTCATTCCTTTTCAATTTCAGTTTTACTATCGCCAATGGCTTTATTATATCCCTAGCCAACCTATCCTTCTAAGATGGGCATAAGGATAACCTATAAATTTCATCCCTTCATCGAATTCTTGGGGTGTCGCATCTGAAGCCCATATCCATCGGATTGGTTGGCTATGGGGTTGGGGCTGAATTCCATGCGAAGGGGGCATCCCTTCTGAAGGATGAGGGAATCCTAGAGATCAAGGCTGTCGCCGCTAGGAATGAGGAAAGGGTGAGGTCCTTTGCCAGGCGCTTTGGAATAGGATCTTGGCATAGGGACTATAGGGAGCTACTCGAGAGGGAGGATCTTGATGCCATCATAATTGCCACTCCCCACAATCTTCACGCTCCTATGACCATAGAAGCCCTCGAAGCCGGGAAGCATGTCCTTGTCGAGAAGCCCATGGCTATAAGCCTTAAGGAGGCTGATGAGATGATCGCATCCGCGAGGAGGGCCAACCTGAAGTTGGGAGTAACGTTAGAGTTCCGTTTTGACGATTCGTCCCAGCGCCTTAGAAGGGCCATCGATGAGGGGAGGCTTGGGCGTCTCATCTTTGGCGATGCCATTGTCAAGTGGTTTAGGAGCCAAGAATATTATGAGCAAAGCCCTTGGAGAGGGCGATGGATGACGGAGGGAGGAGGGGCCCTAATCAACCAAGCCATCCATACGATTGACCTGCTGCGATGGTATATGGGCTCCCCAGAACTTCTTTGGGCTAGAACTGAAACCGTAGCCCATAGGATCGAAGTTGAGGATCTTGCGGCGGCCGTTCTTCGCTTCAAGAATGGTGCCCTGGGCATCATAGAGGCTGGGACTTCCTTCTATCCTGGCTTTCCAACCCGCCTCGAGATCCATGGTCTTGATGGGACGGTAGTGATAGAAGGGGATAGGTTGGCTGTATGGAGTCTTAAAGGCGAAGGGGGACAAGAAGAAGGAAGGGAACCTGTTGCAGCGGAAGGAATGGCTGCTTGGGCGAGGCCTGAAGCCGTTCCTCCGATAAACCATGCTAGGCTCCTGAGGGACTTTGCTTTGTCGATCATTGAAGACAGGGAGCCCTACGTTTCAGGGGAGGAGGGCAGAAAATCCCTAGAGGTTGTGATGGCGATTTATAAATCCTCGAAGACAGGGGAGCCTGTTATTTTTCCATTCAGGGAATAGCATTGCATCGAATCGAAAAGGTTATAGAAAAAAGAAAAGAAAAGAAAAGAAGAAGGCAGAGACCTATCGGGACTAAAGGACTTTATCTGGAAGGTCTGCCTCAGACTATAGTCTCGCCAGGCCACATGCGCTCCCTGAGCCTTCTACCGACGACTTCGATAGGGTTCCCTTCGATTTCTTTAAGATATTTTTCGAAGGCTTTCTGCCCTTCGCTCTCCCAAGCCTTCATCCACTCTTCGGCAAAGAGACCTGACTGGATTTCTTTTAGGACGGCTTTCATGCGTTCCTTAACATCCATCCCAATAACCCTTCTCCCCCTTGTCAGCCCTCCATACCTTGCAGTTTCGCTCACACGTCTATACATCCCCGTAATGCCATAGCGCTGGATAAGGTCCGTAATGAGCTTCAGCTCATGGAGAGTTTCGAAGTAGGCAACCTCAGGCTGATAACCAGCCTCGACTAGGACTTCGAAGGCGTTCATAATCATGGCTTGAACACCTCCGCAGAGATCTACCTGCTCTCCAAACCAGTCCGTTTCGACCTCTTCCTTAAAGGTTGTTTCGATGAGCATAGCCCTAGCGGACCCTAAACCCTTCGCCAAGGCTAGAACTCGATCCCAGGCTTTGCCAGTGGCATCTTGGTATACGGCTACGAGGGATGGGACACCGAAGCCCTGAAGGTAAAGCTCCCTTACCCTCTGACCTGGACCCTTGGGGGCGACCATGATCACATCCACATCCCTTGGAGGCTTTATCCAACCCCAGTGAATGGCAGCACCGTGGCTGAAGCCCAAAGCCTTGCCCTTCTTCAGCCAAGGGAGGATTTGCGTCCTATAAACCTCGGCCTGCACCATGTCAGGGATAAGGATATGGACGATATCCGCCTTCGAAGTGGCTTCTGGGATCTCATAAACCTCGAAGCCATCCACCTTAGCCCTGTTCCAGCTTTCTCCACCCCTCCGAAGGCCTACAATGACATTAAGCCGCGAGTCTTTCAGATTCTTTGCCTGAGCCGATCCTTGAATTCCATAGCCTATCACGGCGATAACCTCATGTTGAAGGGCTTCAAGACTAACATCCTTATCGTACCAAAGCCTCGCCATTTTCCTACCTCCGATCCTTTCTCTACCTGAATCCTTTGGTCAACTTAAATTTACCCCTTAAGCCTAACTCCCTAGCTTTTCAATCTACATAGATTGGCTAACTTCTATTTATTAGGCGATTTTCATTCAATTTTTAAATTAAAAATTCTTATGTTTCAAGCTTCTCAATTGTAGCCTTCTGAATCTCGGCATTTTAAAGGTCTAAATGTTGTGTGCCATCAGAATTTTCTCATTGTAACCGAAATATTATGCGAAAATTTTTTGATAAAATTAAGTCTTTATTTATGCTATCACCAATCGTCTGATTATTTAATTGTTGAACTCATAAAATAATAATTTTCATTTTTATGTCTTTTGCCTTTCAAGATCCATAACGCGATGTATTTTATTTCATTATTCCTATTCTTCTATGTTATCTCTATTATTTAGCTTTTATAATTTTTATTAAGCCTCCACCTTAACAGATTTTAAGCCCCTTGAAAGGGCTGTTATTCCTGTTCTGGCATCCTCCAGGATCCCGAAGGGCCTCATCAATTCTATGAAGGCATCGATCTTATCAGGAGTTCCTGTAATCTCGGCCGTCATGGATTCGTGGGCTACATCTACGATGCGTCCCCTGAAGATTTCCACATAGTTCACAACATCAGTTCTAGCCTTGGCATCGACTGTTCGAATCTTGATCAAAGCCATTTCCCTAACGACCGTCTCGCCGGAAAGGAGCCTACTGACTTTCACGACATCGATGAGCTTGCGAAGTTGCTTTACGACCTGTTCTACGAGGTATTCATCCCCCTTTACTGTTAATGTCATCCTAGCCAGCCCATCTTCTTCCGTAGGCCCGACGGTAATACTCTCGATGTTGAAGCCCCTCCGCCTGAACATGTTGGAGACCCTGTAAAGGACCCCTGGCTTATGCTCAACTATGGCAGCAATTATATGGATCTGATCCGATTCTGTCATGGACCATACCTTCTCAATCTTTCTTTTCCTTCTTTCCTTCCTTACTTTCCTTAATTTCCTTCATCCTACCCTAGCTTCCTGCCATCACTCCCATAACATCTCTTTGAGGGCCTTTCCTGCTGGAACGATGGGGAATACATTTTCCTCTGGCGAGATGGGTACATCGATGACGGTCGTCACATCGGATTTGATGGCTTTGCTGATCGCCTCCTCAAGATCCGGGAGCGCCTCAACCCTTTCACCTTTGGCTCCATAGGCCTCCGCAAGCTTCACAAAGTCTGGAATCCTTCCTAAGTAGACGTTTGAATAGCGTCTGTTGTAGAAGAGCCTCTGCCACTGGGCCACCATGCCTAGAACAGAGTTATTTAGAATGAGAACAGTGACGGGTATATGCTCCATAACGGAAGTTGCCAGGTCTTGCTCCGTCATGATGAAGCTTCCATCCCCGGCAATATCCACGACGGGAACCTCAGGCTTCGCAACCTTGGCACCAAGGGCTGCTGGAAAGCCAAAGCCCATGGTTCCTAGACCCCCACTCGTTATGTAGGTCCTTGGCTTTATGACCTGAAAGTGCAGGAAGGCCCACATCTGATTCTGGCCAACCTCCGTGGTAACTATGGCATCCTCTGGAAGGAGCCTTCTCAGGGTTTTTATGATTTCTTTCGGCTTTAAAGAAGCGCCCGTGCTAGTGGCCTCCTCGTTTAGCTGGGCCTTCAGTTCCTCTATTCTTTTTAGCCATAGGCTTGGCTGGCGCTTCAATGCCATCTGGAGGATTTGGCCGTAGATGGATTTCAGGGCTTTCTTTGCATCCGATACGATAGGGATGTCGACCTTGGCGTTCTTCCTTATCTCGGCAGCATCTATGTCAACATGAATGATCTTCGCATCAGGGCAGAACTCCGTAAGACGCCCTGTTGTCCTATCGCTGAACCTTGTCCCAACAGCTAAGAGAACATCGGCTTCAAGAATGAGGAGGTTGGCTTCCCTAGTCCCGTGCATCCCTACACCGCCTAAGCTTAGGGGATGGTTCTCTGGAAAGCATCCTTTCCCCATCAGGGTAGTCGCAACGGGAGCGTTGAGGAGTTCCGCTAAGGCTAGGAGTTCCTCATAGGCACCGGAGATATGAACTCCCCCTCCTGCAAGGATCATAGGCCTCTCGGCCTGGACGAGCAAATCGACAGCCCTCTTGACTTGGAGGGGATGGGGTTCGATGCTAGGATTGTAGCCCCTCACCTTCACACTTTTGGGGAAAGGAATTTCATCCTCCTCTGTCTGGACATCCCTAGGCAAATCGATGAGGACTGGACCAGGCCGACCAGTGGAGGCTATGTAAAAGGCTTCCTTGACGATCCTTGGTATGTCTTTGGCAGCCATCACTTGGTAGTTGTACTTGGTTATTGGAGTCGTTATACCTACGATGTCAGCCTCTTGGAAAGCATCCTTTCCTATCATAGCCCTTGTAACCTGCCCTGTGATGGCAACGATAGGGGAGGAATCCATATAGGCCGTCGCTATGGCGGTAACGAGGTTTGTGGCCCCTGGACCCGATGTTGCCATGCATACTCCTACGGATCCGCTGGCTCTGGCATAGCCATCTGCCATATGCCCCGCGCATTGTTCATGCCTTGCCAAGATGTGGCGTATGTCGAAGTCTAGGAGAGCATCGTAGACGGGCATGATAGCCCCTCCAGGTATGCCGAAGATGACCTTCGTTCCCTCCCTTTTTAGAGCCTCGAGGAGGGCCCTAGATCCCATCATCCTTATCGTTTCCATATCCTCGGCGTTCATACTAGGGCTTCTTGCGATCGGCTTCGTCAACCTTGGTTCCTCCCTGCTTGTTATAGTCCGTCGTGAGGACATTCATCCCGCTGATCATGGCTTCGACACTCGCCATGACAATATCGCTTCGGACTCCTATGGCTGTCACTACCCTATCTTCCTTCCGAAGCCTTACCTCGACTTCCACAACGGCATCCGTTCCTCCCGTTATCGCCTTGACGCTATACTGCTCTAAAAGGATGGGTTCTACGGCTGTGATGGCTTTCCTTATGGCGTTTATGGCCGCATCTACAGGGCCAGTCCCTGTGGCGGCCTCCGTAAGCTCCTTTCCATTGAAGATTAGCCTAACCGTAGCCATGGGAGTGACCATATTTCCAGTAACGACCGTTAGCTCCTTGAGCTGGATAGGCCTGATCTTTGGCAGGCCGATAACAGCTTCGGCAATGGCTTGAAGGTCCACATCTGTAACCCTTTTACCCCTATCGCCCAGCTCCTTAACCTGTTTGAAGATCTCCCTAACCTGCTCAGGGGTCGCTTCTATTCCCATTTCCTTGAGGGTTGCAACGATTCCATGGGTACCGGCATGTTTTCCAGGGATGAGGCGCCTTCGGGCTCCTACCATCTCGGGAGATATGGGTTCATAGGTACTCGGGTCTATAAGGATGGCATGGGTATGGATGCCCGATTCATGGGTGAAGGCATTGTCTCCGACGATGGCCTTGTTGGGCTGAAGGGCAATTCCTGTAAGCCTAGATACGAGGCGGCTCGTATCGTATAGAAGCTCCGTCTTAAGGTTTATCTTAGTTCGGTATAGAGCTTTAAGGGCCATGGCAATCTCTTCCAAGGCGGCATTACCAGCCCTTTCTCCGATGCCATTGACAGTTACATGGACCTGCCTTGCCCCTGCAGCAAGGGCTGCCAATGAATTTGCCACAGCAAGTCCAAAATCGTCGTGGCAATGGGAGCTAAGGGGAATTCGAAACTCCTTCCTAAGCTCCGAGAAAAGCCTATACGACCTATCGGGCGTTAGAATTCCTACGGTATCGCAGGGGCAAATCCTATCGGCTCCAGCCGAAACACCGGCCGAGAACATGCGCTTAAGAAACTCCATATCAGACCTTGTGGCATCCTCGGCAGAGAGCTCAACGATCAATCCATGCTCCTTGGCGTAGGTTACGCACTCTTCCGTTATTCTAAGGACTTCATCCCTCGTCTTCCGAAGCTTTCTTTGAATATGGATGTCCGAAGTGGGTATGACAAGATGGACGCCCTTGGCTCCGCTCCTAAGAACGGCATCTATGTCCGACTTGAGCCCCCTGGCAAAGCTGCAAACTTCGGCCTTAAATCCCTGGGAGGCTATGAGCCTAACGGCTTCCAACTCTCCCCTCGATGAGGCTGCAAAGCCTGCTTCGATGACATCCACGCCTAAGGCATCTAGACGCTCCGCGATCCTTAATTTCCTATCGGGGGTTAAGCTAACGCCAGGCGTTTGCTCCCCATCTCTAAGGGTTGTGTCAAAGAAGTATGCCCGCTCTGGCCATTCATTGGATAAATAAATACCCCACTAAGGCTCTTTCCCCCTTACTTTTCTATTTGTTAACTGCAAAAATTTGCGTCCTTATTTAAAAGTTTTTTCCTCAAGATGGGCGGTGCTGTAACCTTAAGCCTTCCATATCGCCTCCTCTACAAGGCTTAGCATGGAAAGGGGCTAGGATGCGAAGGATCCGCATGGAGCCTTCCTTAAAGCCATATTAAGCCTTACGTAGTTATAGTAGCCTTTCCAGGCTTCAAGCCATGCATCCGCATGGCTGAAGGGCTTATGGCATATGCATGGAAGTAAAAGGTCGAAGAGAAGTCCTTAAGCCTACGCTTTACTTCCTTGCTTAGCCTTTTAGGAGGCTTTAGGAGGCTCCTATCATGGATGAGCCTTAGCCCTAGCTCCGAGGCTACTTTACTTTATGCCATACCATGGAGCCATATCGGCTACAATAATCCTTATGCCATAATTTTCCTTTCCTTAACTTAAGCTTCCTTAGGAATAGGTATGCTGTAACGTAACGTAACGTAAGGTTATTCCTCTCCTCGTCCAGCTGAGTTCTAAGGCTAGGATTCGCCTGGCCTTGATCTGGGCTCTAAGGCCATCCATTCCATATCCAGGCTTCCATCGAACGCCCCCCAGGTTTACGGTCCTCTCATCTCATCTCGTCAACGACTGCCGTCTTACCCTTATAGAAGGCTTCCGAAAGGCCTCCGAACCTATCGAATGGATC
>JAGTQN010000116.1 GCA_018396395.1 Candidatus Bathyarchaeota archaeon
AGCTCACGAAACTCCATACCAAAACATAATCAAGAAAGACTTAAATAGTTTTGAGATGAGTTCTCTATAAAAACCATCGCTTTTAATCAAGGAGAATGCAGAACTATTCACTACGCATGCTCTTCAAGGACGATTTTTCTAAAAACCTTTGAAATTGGGTGGCTCTTCACACGGAGTTCCAGAATGTCCCTCCAGCCAAAGGGCGTTTTAAAAATCCTGTAGCTTCCCTTCGACATGAGGATCCTCGCCATCTCATCGATAATGACCTTGGCTATGCCTGGAGAAGAAAGATCCTCGGAGAGATGCGCGAATGAATGGAGGACTATGTTTGAAGCCTTTACTCGTCCCATAATGTCCAAGATCATCTCAACGGCCTTCTCGGCAACCTTCTGGGGATCTTCCTCATCCTTTTTTTCACAAGATATTAAGACGACGAGGACAGACTTCTCCACAAAGCCCTTCAGATCTTCCTCCCTCGCCTCTTCTGAGAAAGGCGTCTTATTGGTGCATTCGTATCGAAAGTAGTCTGAGTGGAGCATCAAGAGGCGCAAAGACTCAACCCCCTGTTTTAATATAACAGAGTTATAGTTAAATATTCCGCTTACTTTGTTAAAATGACCACTCGACAGGAGAGCCTTAGGTCTTGATCATAAGGCTAAGCAAGAGGTGCCATTCTTGCTTCCGAAGGTTCCGAAGGTTCTAGTGACGGATTCCGTAGACTTAGGGCTTCTTAAAGAATTGAAGAAATACGCCCTCTTGGAAATCGCGCCAAACATTTCCCAAGAGGATCTCATCGAAAGAGTTCGCGATGCCGATATTCTGGTCATCAGGGGAAGGACGCAGGTAACTGGCGATGTTATCAAGGCTGCTGGGAGGCTGAAGGCAATCGTAAGAGCTGGCACTGGTATTGACAATGTAGATCTTGAAGCAGCCTTGGAAAAGGGGATATACGTTTTGAACGCCGCCGAGGCTTCGGCCGATTCCGTAGCCGAGTTCACGGTAGGGCTGATGATAGCCCTGGCGAGAAGGATTCCCTTCCTGAACGAATCCATGAAGAAAGGATCTTGGTTGAAGGATAAGGGCTTAGGGATTGAATTGAGGGGGAAGACCTTAGGAATCGTAGGTCTCGGAAGGATAGGCTCTAGGGTTGCTAGGATCGCCAAAGCCATGGGGATGAAGGTTTTGGCATACGATCCTTATGTTTCGAGGAAAAAGGCTTCTGAGCTTGAGGTAGAACTTGTCGACCTCGAGACGCTCTTAAGATCCTCAGACTTCATAAGCCTCCACGTTCCATTGACTAAGGAGACTTGGAGGCTCATAGGGGAACGGGAGATTCAACTCATGAAGCCCTCTGCCTTCCTCATCAACACGGCCAGGGGAGGCATCGTAGACGAGGAAGCCTTAGAAAGGGCTCTTAAAAGCGGAAAGCTCGCTGGAGTTGCCTTAGACGTTTTCCAAGTCGAACCTCCTTCCCTCAGTAAGGGGCTTTTAGATCTCGATAATGTCATCCTGACGCCCCATATAGGTGGCTTCACTAGAGAGGCCCAAGGAAGGATAGCCGCTTGCATTGCAGAGGACATCAAAAGGGTAATAAGGGGGGAGGAACCGTTGAATTGCGTTAGATTACCGACTAAAAGATGGGGGAGTTTCGCTAAGAAGTCATCTCCAAACTCCGTATCTTAACGCTAAACCTATCTCTATACGATGCTTTGAGGGACTCGAGCGGAGTTAGCTTCCACAAGTCTGGAGGATGGGTTACGCGCGTACACGGCAAGAAGAAGCACTATACGAAGGTACACTTCGCAGTAGACGTTAGGACTAAGGAGATTGTAGCCATGGACCACGGATGACGTCCACGACTCGGAGGCATTACTGGCATTAGTCGACGATGCCTCTAAGCATAGGGGAATTAGCGGGCGGTCATGGATGGAGCGTTCGACTCGGCCAAGACCTATAGGCTCCTCAGAAGCTTGGGCGTAAAGCCCCTTATCAAGCCTAGGCGTAACGCTAGAGAGGATGGAAGCCCTCCGGAAAGACGTAGAGCAGGACAGTCGGGCTTATCAGAAGGCTTGGCGATGAAGGGTGGGCGATGCGATGGGCTACGGTAGACGCTGGGCTGCTTAGGCGACGTTATCAACCTTAAAACGCCTATACGGAATAATGCATGGCAAAAATGGAAAGGATGGAGGGGGAGCTAGCGGCTAACGCATACATATACAACATGCTGATAAACCTATAGGACAACATCCAAAAAGAAAACCATAAAATCAGAGAAGGGACTCAGACAATAAAGAATTAAGCCACAAAGCTTATTCCTCCTCAATTATACCCTAAGATGCGCTATTTTTTCCTCGCTGATAGCTCTTACCACCACCTCTTCTTCTTTTTCCATTTGTTTGTAGAGCACAATTATAGGAATGTTCTTTGGTGCATCCGAATAGCGCACTGTTATCGCCGCAGCCTCTTTTATAATATCAGGATCTCCTTCATCTAAAATCAGAGTGATTGGACCCTTATAATCCTTAACCATTAAGTGTGGTATTTGATGCTGCTCAGCCATTATTAGAAGCCTCTCGTTCTCATTTTTATTCCTTCCGACAATGATTTTTACTCCATTAATCCTAAAGTGTCGCCCAATCATTAAAAGGATTGCGTCCTTAAATGTCAGTTTACCCTCGTGTTTTAAGTGATCCCTAATTCTACGAGCGAAGGCTGGATCTGTTAGAAGGCATCCACCCGATGGGTTCGGATAATCTTTTATGCCAAATTTCGAGGCCAGCTCAATCTGCTGGTTTCTTCTTCTACCCCTAATGGCCAATAGCCCTTCCCTTTTAACCCATCCTCTCTTCTCGGCCTCTGTAGGCGGCAAAAGCTTAGCTGATAAGGGCCTTAGGATCTTACCCTCCAATCCAGCCTCTCTCTCTATTAGGAGCATAGCCCTTAGCCTCTGGGAAAAAGGTCTTTCTTCAAGAACCTCGCCCGTCACAAGGAAATCTGCGCCTATCTTTTCAGCAAACTCTTTAGCTTTTCTAAACATAAGTATCCGGCAGTCTAAACATGGATTTATTTGACTTCCATAACCATAACGTGGATTTGCGATAACATCAAGAAATTCTTCTTTTAAGAAGATTCCATGAATCTTTATGCCAAATTCTTTCGCGAATCTTATGACAGAATTACGACTGCATCTACAAAAGGGCGTTATAAAATGAACTGCCTCAACATCTAAACCCTGATCTAACATGATTTTTGTAGCAAGTAGGCTATCTAAGCCACCAGAAAGTAGCGCTAAAGCCTTAGGCTTACGATCCATCGTCATCACTACTATAAACTAATATTACTGATGGAAAAGCAATCAATAAGTATAATAAATGAACTATGATCCTCGCCCGTTCAGCGCTTACCGTATAGCCAAACATTACTGCTAATACAGATCCTATTATGTTTTTGTGATGCATAATATTTTCTTCAGGTATATTTAAATCATAGGCAGGTTCGGCTAGCCATCCAATATTAGCGCCAATTAGTTCGAAATATTCTATTAGTTCATGTATACCATAACCAACGAATCCCCCAGCTATGAATATCAAAAGAAGACTTGTGAAATAAAAGAACTTTCGTAAATTTATTTTCATGCTAGCTAGAAAGATTCCATAGCATAATATAATGGCACTTATAATTCCTATCGCTACTCCAATGATAGTTACTTCTACATCATTTTGCAAAAAGGGTGTTAAAAAAAGTACTGTTTCCAAGCCTTCTCTAAACACAAATATAAATGTTAATGACATTAATCCTATGCTTGTACCTTTTTTTGTTATAGCTTCAATTCGTCTTTCCATCTCTTTCTTGATGTATTTTCCCTTAAAAGCCATCCAATATATCATCGTAGATAATACCACAGAGGCAACCAAACTAGCTGCTGCCTCAAATATTAGCTTGAAGGCTCTTTGCAAAATTCCATATGCGAGCCAGATAAAGGTACCTAGACCTATACTGACGACCGTAGCCATGTAGATTCCATACCACACGAAACGCATTAGTTCGCGTCTTCCAGTCCTAATAAAATAGGAAAATATTATTGCAGATATTAAAGCAGCTTCGAAGGCCTCCCTAAATGTTATTAAATACTGGCCTAACATCACAGCCACCATAAATTCCAAAGGATTTGTAATTAAAACAGTGTCCCCCTTAAATTATAACGGTGTTATATAAACTTATGCCCTTTATGAGCTTGTTCCGACATTTATTCAAGGTAGCCCATTTCGCCTTAACAGCACATTACAGCGAGGGGCTTCAACATCCCTTGTCCTTTCTCAGACCAGATCCTAAGCAGCTTGGGATTATAGTTAATCCAATAACTCTTGACACCCTAGTTTCCATCAAATTTAAGTCCTTATCTTGGCTAGATTAGGTTTATAAATTATAGGGAGATGGTGTCCTTCGTTAAGAGGGCCATATCTACGGTCGTTGATGGACATTATCTTAATAAGGCAAACCGTGACATGAGAGGATGAACCTTCATGACCTATAGCCTTTTTGCTGTAATGGCCCAAGTGCCGTAACCTTAAGCCTTAGGGAGCCCTATTTTATCTCCTTCGATGCCCTATGAAATCCTTCGAGAGGGATAGGAATCCTAGGCAG
>JAGTQN010000118.1 GCA_018396395.1 Candidatus Bathyarchaeota archaeon
GATCGGCTTGAAAGAGGCGTCTGGCATAATCGAACCTTCCTGGGGTTAGGATCGAAGCCTCTCCTGTAAGGGGATCGAAGCGATGCTCAATGACTTGCCTTTCCAGCTCGAAGCCTTTAGATGGATTGAGGAGCTCAGCAAACCTTAACATGCGTCTAAACTCGATCATAGGGCTAAAGTAGCCTTGATGCTTTAAATTCTTTATCGACGAAGCTTCTTAAGATTAAGATAAGAAGAAGCTTCTCCAAGCCTCGTTATTCTTGCGTATGATTTGCTGGGCTATGGCTGAGCTATTAAGGGCGCATACTTCTCGTATAAATGCTATTTCGATAGGTTTAGTTCAGGCAGCGCTTTAGAGGCAAAAGTTTGGGCAATCTTTAACTTGAAGATCCTATAACCCATAAGTGAAATTCGATGAGAAAACATATGTTTTTGAGCAGAATCGGCGTCTAGGCAGAGGCGTAAATGTTCTAGGCTATGATCCGATCTAAAAGTCATTCCCTAGAGCGAGGATGAAGAGTAAGCATTTCGTTTTAATTAAGCAAGCTGGAATTTAGCAGCGTGCGCATCCCATTGCAACCGTTTCGAGACAATGGAATTGATGAGAAAAATAGGTTAAGAGACGAATGGCTTAAAGTTCTGGACTGGGCAATTGATCAAGCGCTCAGCAATGGGCTTATGGTTGTACTCGATTTCCATGGGTTTGTGGCAATGGGTAAAGACCCGTTGGGCAACAAAGATAGGTTTCTTTCAACGTGGAAACAGATGACGGAACGCTACAGAAACAGCCCGGATAATGTTATTTTTGAAATACTTAACGAACCCCATGGGAAACTTACGCTCGAACTATGGAATCAGTTTTATGGTGAAGCGTTGTCTATAATACGCGAAACAAACCCTGGGGGAACCGTTATTATCGGACCTGGAAACTGGAACGATATCCACTCTCTGGACTATCTTAAGCCACCAGAACACGACCAGAACATTATTGTTACTATTCACTATTATCGCCCCATGGATTTTACACATCAAGGTGCAATCTGGGCGGGAAGAGGAGATAAGGTTGGCAATGAATGGAAAGGTACTGCGGAAGAGAAGCAAGCGATCGTCAAAGATTTCGAGAAGGCGCAGGCTTGGTCTGAAAAGAATGAACGCCCTTTGTTCCTAGGTGAATTCGGAGTATATGACAGGGCGGATATGTCTCCACGTGTCCGCTACCTGAGCTTTGTGGCACGGCTAGCTGAGAAGATGGGTTGGAGCTGGGCTTACTGGCAATTCGACAGCGACTTCATCGTTTATGACATGAACAGCGATAAATGGATTGAACCCATTCTTAACGCTTTAATGCGTTATTAATTATTGCTCTGCTCATAATTTCAGGCGCTTTTGGAGCATTCTGGAAAAAGCATGTTGCTCGCTTGGTCAATATGATAGCGACATCATAACCGAGGGCTTCGACATAACATTAAGTTAGGAAACTGGGTAACCAGAAGGACTGAGGCTTCATAAGGGCGGATGCGACTGAAACTGCCAACTGGCCATAGGGAAGAAGCCCAGGCTCCCCAAAGTCCCGTGATGAAAGCCCCTTCTTTCGTTAAGGCGGAGGAACCATATCGATTCGTATCGTATCGATTCATATCGCATTGCATTGCCTTGCATTACATTACATGACATCGAATCCTTGAGCATAGGTTTTCCCTCCTTTCATCCTGAAATTCCTACGTTGAAATTCCATCCTGCCTTCCATAGGCGAAGATTAAAAAACTTAAATTCAGCGCCTCGATTGGCTTAAGTGGGCCGGTGGTGAAGCCTGGTAGTCACGCCGGATTTGCAAGTCTAAAATTCATCGACGAAAAGATCCGGAGTTCCCGGGTTCGAATCCCGGCCGGTCCACTTAATTAATTTTTATTCCAAGAGGATTTGTTTAAAATCCCTTCCGACTATTCTATTTCGGTGCCAGCCCTTGAAGCCTAGCCACTGGGCTAAGCTCCTGGCTCCATAAAGAAGGTAAGGCTCCCGGCTACATAGGGAACTACCTGAAAGCCGTAAGGTCTTGACTCAGCTACAACGAAATCGAGCTTGTTAGGAAGATAAAGATAGGGAATCGGAACCTTACGCCCACCATAGAGGGCGAAAGGGTTCCAACGAAGGATGAGCTCAGGACCATCCTCCACTATGCCAAAGAAAGGGCAAAGTGCTCCATGGCCTTAATGGCCTTCTCAGGCCTGAGACCTGAAAGCCTAGGAAACATGGAGGCTATGGATGGGCTTTCCATCAAGGACCTCCCAGAATAAGGAAAGAGGAAGGACGCGTTACCTTTGCTAAGGTTCCTACGATGGTCGTTACCCGTCCAAGCCTTAGCAAGGCTAGGCATCGTTACTTCACCCTCCTTACGAGCGAAGGATGGGAGTACCTCCAAGCATACCTTGAGAAGAGGCTTTCCGAGGGCGAAGGGCTGGATCCAGAATCGCCCATCATAGCCGTGAAGCCAGGCTTCGAAAGGATGGGTAAGAGGCCTAGAAACAGGAGCTCCCGATTCATAAGTACGAAGAACATAACCAGGGAGAGCCCTAAGGCCAAGATTTCCTTGGCGCCCCTACATTCTTAGAGTCTACTTCGATACGCAGCTCATGGTCGCGGAGAATCATGGAAAGAAAAGCCATGCCTACCGCCAGTTCTTCATGGGCCATAAGGGCGACATTGAAGCCCGATATACGACGAACAATGGAAGGCTGCCGGAGGATGTCATAGAGGATATGAGAAGTTCCTTCGCGGTCTGCGAGGCCTACCTTTCCACGAGGCCCTCGATCAGGGAGGAGGATGCGGAGCTTGCGACGATAAGGACGATGGTAGAGAGCGGAGTACTGACCTTTCGAAGCCTAAGGTAAGGCATTACCTGATGAGGAAGCTGGGCATAGAGGATGCGGAAGCCAGGGTTGAGGAGATGAAAAGCGAAGGTCTTAGCATAGGCATAGCATGCCTTATTCAAGAAGATAAGCAAATGCGAACGGTAAGCCCTATGCTTTCAGCTAGGAGACTGATTGAAGTTTTAAATAGAAACAGGTGGCTTAGCTCAGAAGCCGAACTTGAAATCGGTCCACTAATAGACCTAGCATCCAAAAATAAGGTTATGCACGCGCAGTCCTTAAGGATGGTCTTGGGCTACGCTTTTCGGCCGTAATAGAGGTTAGCTATATGTCTTCTAGATTATTCGAGCTTTAGAATTGCTCAAGCGGCTACAGACTAAAGGAAATAGCTTTTCAATAAAGTCATGTAGTTTAGATGACGGAGATCAAAGCTATTAGAGAAGCATTTAAGTATAAAGATTAAATTTTGTGGAGACGATACCTTGGGTCATGTGTGGGTTAAGGCCAAAATAGGCGATGAAAACCTCGCCAAGCTCGTCGAGACCGAAGCTCTAGTCGATACCGGAGCCACACTCACAGTCATACCACGTAAGATTGCCCTTGACCTCAACCTGAAGCCCACTTGGAAATCCCTTGTTGAGACTGGCGCTGGAAGGCTGGAGCTTGAACGCTCGAGGATATGGATAGAGTTAGAGGGGAGAAGCGAGATTGTGCCAGCACTCATTTCAGATATAATAGATAAAGTGCTCATCGGCGTAACAACCCTGGAGGTCCTAGGATTACAAGTAGACCCGCTAACGGGGAAACTCAAAGAGTGGACGCTCCTACTATATTAGCGGGCGAGTTTGTAGGGGCAAAGCTCAGCCCTAATTCAATGGAAGTTGGGTTATGGGCTATACTACCTTAGCCCTTAAGAATTCCTGTTCACGCCATGTCTTCAGAGAAGAAATCTTATGGTATCGATTAGGAAACTTATCGAGTTGTTAAATGGACATAGGAGACTCGGCTTGGAAACTGGAAGCGAAATCCATCTATCGATGAAGCTGGCATCTAAAAATAAGGTTCTGCTCCACCTGCTCAGGGTTCTCGACATTCACGGATCTTTAAGGGAATCCCAAGAAAGGGTTATGAGGAATATAGCTGAGGTCGTTAAAAACCTATCAAAGGCCTTAAATGGACATGACTACGCGTTCTTCAAGCTCGTTAAGCCCATAAGCTACGTTCCGGCAGACATAGACCTACTGATCAACGCATATCAGGTCAAGAAGGCAGCCAAGGAGGTTATGGGAGTAGGATATTGGCCCGTAGTTAAGGATCCATAGTGTATAACCTTAACCAGGGGAGACTCAATAATCGACCAATACACGCATCCAAGTATAGGAGGCATAATCTTCATCGATGGTCAGAGACTTCTAAATCTCGCAAGAATTGCAGAGTTCAATGAAGCCGAAGTGAGGACGCTTGAGCCTTATGCTGAAGCTCTCATGGCAGCCTCCCATGCGATCTGTAAGGAGCAGATCTACACGCTGAACGACTACTTCATAGTGAAGAAGTGGACGACGGGTAGGAGCTTTAAGCTCGCCGAAGAGCTCAGATGCACGCAGGCACTCGAGGTCTCAATAAAACTGATCATTAAAACTGAATCGCTTAATAGAGGAT
>JAGTQN010000014.1:0-17581 GCA_018396395.1 Candidatus Bathyarchaeota archaeon
CGGCAGAGCCTAATAAGCCCCTCATCAACAGCCCTCCAGTCCATAAACCAAAGATTCGATAAACCAGAAAATTAAATTAAGCCACAGAGCAACACTTTTATTTTTTCTTTCAGCGTCTGCTCGTTTAATCATCCACAACCGTGTCATGAGACAGAGTCGCTCATCATCGTATAAAGAATATCTATGGTTGAAAATAAGCTTTATAGTCCGGGACTGGGAAAATCAGTCCTCGTATTTGAGCCTTAGCCTAAGAAAATCCTCGGCGATGGAAGAGTTCGGAAAGATCTTCCTAGCCTCCTCAAGGAGAGGTTTCGTATCCTCATACCTAGCTGAGATATGGGTCAAGACGAGGCGCTTAACACCTGCTTTTAAGGCTACTTCGGCCGCCTCTAATGCCGTACTATGGCCTTCTTCCCTCGCCTTTTCTGAAAGACTTCCCTCGAAGGTTCCATCATGGATGAGAAGATCTGCCTCTTTAGAGAGCTCTATTATAGCTTCCGATGGTCGGGTATCGCCGCTATAAACGATCTTCAGCCCCCTTCTTGGGGGTCCGAGGACTTCCTCAGGCTTAACGATCTTTCCGTCTTTAAGGCGAACGTTATGGCCCCTTTGGAGCCTTCCCCAAAGAAATCCTTCAGGAACTCCCAGCGCCCTAGCTTTTTCAGGGTAGAATCTTCCGGGTCTCTGTTTTTCTTCTAGGGCGTAAGCTAATGCGAAGGATCCATGTTCTGCCAAGGCCGTTCTAACGATGTACTCCTTTGCCTCAAGGATAGACCCTGGGGTGCTAGTCTCCGAAATCTGAAGCCCATAACTAGGCTTGGCTCCTACGGACCGTACCGTAAACTCGATGAAACCCCTAATGCCTGGAGGGCCGAAGATGCGTAAGGGCTTCGCCCTTCCAACCATATCCATCGTTTGGATAAGTCCAGGAAGTCCAAGGGTATGGTCTCCATGAAGATGCGTGATGAAAATATAGGTCTCCCTCGAGAAGCCAACGCCCGCAAACATCATCTGCCTTTGGGTCCCTTCTCCACAGTCGAAGAGGAAGAGTTCTCCTTTCCTAAGAACGGCTACGGAAGATGTGCTTCTCTTAGTTGTTGGAACTCCTGCGGATGTCCCAAGGAAAATGATCTCTAACGACATCGATTCACACCGCTATGCTTGGTTACATGAAAGCGCTTCAAGCTTACAGGCGCCTGCAATAAATTGATGGAAAACCTGCCTTCAAAAAGATCTGGAGAAGTTTTACGCTTTTCCTTTCGTTTCACTATGAATGAAGGCATTCGCTATCGATTGAGAAGGCTTTCATGAGCTTTATGGCTCAAACATTATCAATTTCAAGTTTTTTCACAAGCTTTAGGATTCCATTTACGATTATACTACGTTTTCAGCTAGAGGCTCTTTTGCCAAATTCCTCGCACTCTCCAGAAGCCTTTCAACGGAAACGTATCCTTCCCCATCGAAGGATGCATCAGTGGCTGCTTCTATGATGACGTTCTTAACATCCCTCGGCGTTATACAGTAGGTATCCCTAACCTTAAGCTGGCGAGTGGGAACTGAAGCCTCGTATATGCGCTTCCTTGTCCTTAAAATACCCCATATCTCCTCGTAGACGCTTTCCGAGAGCTTTCCATTTTTGCAGAGGTCTGGAGCTGCCCTCACCTTCGAAACGTAGAAATCGAAGAGACGTTTAACCTCATCCTTTGTTCTCGGAGGTCTTACATAGATGATTTTCTTTATCCTATCCATAAGGGCAGGATCTATGACAGCCGGAAAATTCGTTGCGAAGACTACTACCATGTTTCTATTCAAGTCGAAGCCCTCTCCAAGCTCTACGAGCATCTGGTTCAGCATGCCTTGGACATCCCTACCGGCATCCGTCGTTACCTCTATCCTCGCCCTCCCTATGGCATCCACTTCATCAATAAAAAGGATGCTTGGAGCAACTTCCCTGGCAAGCTTAAAGATTTCCCTGATGTTCTTGGCAGACTGGCCCAGCCATTTAGAGACGATCTCATAGCCTTCAATTTTTATGAAGCTTGTACCATATCCTCTAAGGCTGCAGGAGCCTGCTACAGCCTTAGCCATATAAGTCTTCCCTGTACCCGGAGGACCGAAGAGAAGGACGGAGCCTGCTTCCTCGAGGAGCCTTGGATCGGAAAAGACCTGTTCCCTCTTCTTCCTAGCCATGGGATCTATGACCCATTCTACGGCTTTTTTGAACTCCCTAAGCTCATCCTCCAGTCCAACAATATCTTCGTATGTAACCCTTGGCGCCTTCTCAACCTTATGGGCCCATATGGACCTTTCCTTGGGTTTCTCGACCACATTAACGATCGTTCCCTTATTGGGAGAAAGAACCGCGTCCATCTCTGGCATGACCTTTCCGAGGAGGTATGGGGGAATTGTTACTTCGTATACTTGCCCACCTGGAAGCTCCACATAGGCATTATTTCCACGAACTTCGTGGACGATACCTATAGGGCGCATCCCTTGCTTGAGTTCCTCGATTATACTGTAGCAACGCTTGAGCTCCATCCGTAGGTCCTCGATCTCCCTTTCTTTCCTCATAAGCTCCCTTTCTAAGGACATGATATCGTCGTAGCGCCGCAAATTCCTTCGATAGAAATTTTGCATTTCCCCGATAAATATTATTTCATTTCATTCCGTTTCGTTTAGGATCCTTGGCTTAGGCAATCCAAGCCTTAGGCTCCGAACTTCGAAGCCAAGTTAAGGAGGTCTGCCAAGATGGGCATAAGGTCGAGGCCCCTTATCCTTCCAAGGCCTCCTTTGGAGGCTGAAAATTCATCGAAGCCTTCGTTTCCATCGACCCTAACCCCAGGTCCAGATATTACTATGGGGACAGGATCGCCGGAATGGGTCCTAAGGGCACATGGAGTTGAGTGATCGGCAGTGATAATGATAAGGGTATCCCTAAGTTCTTCGATACCCGAAATTGCTTTATCGATTCTTTCTATGACCTCGATCTTTCTTAGGGAATCCCCATCCTCGCCGGCCAGATCAGGAGCCTTGAAGTGAAGGAAGACGAAGTTATGGTCTTCAAGGCCTTTGATAGCAGCTTCAAACTTCCCTCGGAAATCAGTTCCATAGGTCCCTGTGGCTCCTTTCACTTCGAGAACTTCCATACCTACGAACTTGGCAACGCCTTTGTAGAGTGTCCCTCCCGCAACACAGGCGCCTTCTAAACCGAACCTTTCCTTAAGCCCTGGAACTTCCTCGTAATGGCTTGAGCCCCTGATGAGGATAGCGTTGGCGGGGGGCTTACCCTTCGCTTTCCTTGCTTCGTTGATAGGATGATTTTCCAAGATTTCAAAGGCTTGCTCCATAATCTTGTTAATAATATCGGCAGTTCTACGGGATTCCTCAGTATCATCTAGGGATCTACATGGAAGGACTTTTAAACCCTCCTTCTGTGGATCCGTATCTGAAACCTTCCATCCAAGACGGGATCCCCTTAGGGCTAGGATACCCCTATGCTCGATTCCTTCCTTGAATAGAAGCTCAACCCCAGGAATCCTTATATTGCCAAGGGCTTTAACGAGTTCCCTTGTCCCTTCCCGGATCCTACCAGCCCTTCTATCGATGACCCTCCTTTCCTTGTCTAAGGTTGCAAAGTTAAACCTAAAGACGATATCCCCTTTTTGAATTTCCATACCAACTCCAAGAGCTTCGAAGATTCCTCGTCCAGTATAGTATCGGAAGGGGTCGTATCCGAAGATGGCAAGATGGGCTGGACCGCTTCCAGGTCTGATGCCCGGGGCTATGGGATCCATGATTCCCGAGATCCCTCGCCTTGCTAGCCTGTCAAGGTTTGGCTTATAGGCTGCTTTTAGGGGGGTTCTTCCGCCTAAGGCATCGAGGGGACGATCCCCTAGACCATCGCATAAGATGAGCAAAGCCTTTGAGGCGCTCATGAAGCTATCCCGAAGACCTTCGTAAGTTTAAGGAAGCTTCTTTCCGCATTTCACGCAATACTTAGCGTTGGGAGGATTCCTATGACCGCATTCTGGACAGGATCTTTCGATGACGATGGGTGGTAAGGTTGTGGATGGAGGTGGTGGGGTTGGGGTAGGCCCGGGTACAGGAGTTGGGGCCGGAACTGCAGATGGACGAACCTTATCCCTTGATACCTTCAATAGGATGACGTCCCCAACAGCCTGAACCTCGTGCCATGGAATGTTGATCTCCTGGCTCCCTACTTGAACCGTAAGGGCGAGCTCGATTTTATCTTCCGAGAAAGAAAAGGCTACATCCCGAACATTTCCGATGATGAGACCCCTATTCTCTATCACTTGTTTCCCTAGAAGGTCTCCGCGCTTAATGAAGCTCTTCTCAGCCTTAATTGTTTCATCGATGCCCATGATTCTATATGAATGCTTAGAAGATGTTAAGCTTTTCGTTTTTCCTAGGGATAAGCAGAGGAAATACTTAGCCAAGTTCCTAAGGACCCACTAGCCTCGGTCAAAGTAGGGATTCTTGCCAGTAGCTGAAAGGGGTATTCCAAGGATCACATCCGCGTCCAAGATTCCTAATCGCTTCGCGGCCGTCCCAATGGTGAACATAATACGGTTATCAATGCCCATCTGGCTTGCGATCTTTACGGCAGATCCAAGGGCTATGCCCAAATCTATCGAAAAGAAGATACAATTCGGACCAGTATAGGCATTTCCATCTTTTTTTGGAGCCTTTTCGAAATCCTGGCAATTTCTGAAGCCACAAGCCCCGCAGTTTAAACCCTTCGATCTTGTTCCCTTGACGCCGATTAGGACAACAACCTGCGAATTTCTGAGGTTTTTTGCATCCCTTTCAAAAAAGGCGCCAAGATGCTTCAAATTCCCCATCTCATCAGCAAGGGCTTCGATCTCCTTCTTTTCGCTCAGAATAAGCGTTGATATTCCATCGATGCCCCTAGCCTTTGGAGCTGTCCTAGCCGAAGCTAGCATGAGCCCTGCGACATCGAGGATGGCCTTTCTTTCGGCTTCCTCCTGGTGGATTGGCATTTTGTTCAAGCCACCTCCCGTTGGTTTCAAAACAGATGAATTAGGCTCTATGGAAGCCCTAACTAAAATGTATTGCCCCTTAAAACTCAAGCGAAAGAAATGTTTTCTTTTTCAAGGGAAAATTCGATTTTAGATCATCGATATTTTCATGAATGCTGATGAATAGCCTTGATAGCCACTATCCGATGGCGATGCGAAAGCCTTTTCTAGTCTATAGTGGCTTCTTAATGTGTGGTCTCTATGGAGGAGCTTCAGAAATCCATTAAAGCATTGACTCAGATCCCAACAGCATCCCTTTCCGATGCCCTCGATCAGTTGGGCCTCCGAGGTTATATGTCCCACGAAATACGCCCAATCCTTCCAAATGTGAAGATTGTCGGTCCGGCGGTTACGATAAAGCATAGAATCGTAAACAAAAGAATGCCCTTTACGCCTGCCCTCAAGGCCATCGATGAGGCTAGGGCAGGGGACGTTCTTGTGATATCATCCGATGATGATCTTAGGGATGTAGCCCTGCTTGGTGGCCTAATGGGCCTTGCATCGAAGGTCAAGGGTCTTTCTGGGGCTGTCCTGGGGGGAGGGGTACGGGACATCAGGGAACTGCGGGAGCTGGGCTTCCAAGTCTTCAGCCTGAGCGTTGTTCCTACTACAAGCCTCGGAAGGACGGAGATCGAAGGAGTAAACGTTCCTTTGAGGTGCGGAGGTCTCACCGTTAATCCAGGAGATCTGATTGTCGGTGATGATGATGGCGTCGTCGTTATTCCTAAGGATAGGGTTTGGGAAGTCATAGAGCGGGCTAGGAAGTTCGATGAAGTAGAAAGGATGGAGGCCGAGGAACTAAAAAAGGGAACCTCCCTAGTCGAAACCGTAGCGAAGTTCGCAAGGATATAAGTTAAAGTCGTAATAAGATAAGGAAGGAAAGGCATCCCCAGAGTATGATGGTTCTTCTGGAGAGATTATTTTTATTTATTTTTATTCTTTTTATCTTTATTGCTTTGTGGCTTAATCACGAACTTCGGACTTTTAGAGCTGCTAAAACCCTTCAGGGTTCGACCTTCGAAGACTAGTTTCAAGGATTAGGATGGAATAGAGAAAGCATCATATGGAAAAGTGGAATTAAGCCACAAAGCAATCTTTATTTTTATTTTTTAAACAGACCAAAAAAGACTAAGTTTTTTGTAGGCAGGAAGTTGGGATTATCTTCAAACATGCAGGAGCTGGAACTTCGGCTAAATAGCCCGTGGGTTCTAGTCTACCGGAACCATCATCAATGCTGAAGCTTTGAACTGTATCGGTATCCTGGTTCCCAACTAATAAGTATCGTCCCGTAGGATCTATAGCAAAGTTTCGAGGGGTCCTTCCTCCTGTGGGCTCATGCGCAATATAGGCAAGTTTCCCTGTATCCTTATCGATCTTGAAGGCTACGATGCTATCATGGCCTCGATTCGATCCATAGAGAAACTTTCCAGAGGGAGTAACATGTATATCGGCGCAGTAGCTTTTACCTAAGAAATCCTCGGGAAGAGCATTAACCGTTTGCAATTCCTTAAGCCTTCCAGTGGTGGCCTCGTACGTAAAGGCGATGATCGTATTGTCAAGCTCGTTTATCAGATATGCGAACCTTCCATTTGGATGAAAAGTGAAATGCCGCGGTCCAGCTCCGGGTCTAACCGAAACCCAAGGTTCATCGCTTGGTTGTAATTTTCCTCGATCCGAATCGAAACGGTAGATCAAGATCTTGTCAAGCCCAAGGTCGGGAACAAAGGCATACAGATTTGAAGGGTCTAGAAGGATCGAGTGGGGATGAGGCCCCTCCTGACGCTTTGGATTAACACTTGAACCCTTATGCTGTACGAAATCCGTCAGCTCTCCGAGTCCTCCATCCTCCCTTCTAGCGATGACTGAAACGCTCCCTCCAGAGTAATTTGCGACTAGAAGGAACCTTCCACGATAATCCATGCTTATATAGCATGGATGGGCCCCACCAGAGACTTGATGGTTCAGGAAACGTAACGATCCCGTCTCAGGATCTATAGAAAAGGCGGTCACGCCACCCCCAGGCTTTCCCAAAAAATCCCTAACTTCATTGACGGCATAGAGGTTAGGCCCTTGGGGATCTATCACTAAGTAGGATGGATTAATAACTCCTCCAGCAGTTCCCAAAGGCTTCATAGATCCGTTGGAAAGATCCATACGGTATATGTAGATTCCTTCACTCATACCTCTGGAATAGGTTCCTATGTAAACGAAGGCTTCCTCTCCCATTTTTTCACCCTCCTAATTCGAAATATGCTTCCCCTTTCGCTTTTCTTCACTAAAAACTATCGCTTATCTCCAAGAGATTTCTGAGATTCCATGAATCTCAAGGCTTCCTCCCGGCTTGGAATTGGCGCTACGGCCCCGAAGCCCGTTGTTGTCAAGGCTCCTACGGCATTGGCGAAGGCTGATATCTTTTCGAGGCTCCAGCCCTCCAGATAGCCTACGAGGAAGGCTCCGTCAAAGGCATCTCCCGCTCCCGTTGTATCCACCACATCAACCTTAAAGCCTTCTGAAAGGAAGGCTCGATCCTTCGTCCTTATATAACAACCTTGGGCTCCGAGCTTTAGGGCAATGATCGAGGCGCCCATTTCCATCAATTTTTTTGTGGCAACTTCGGGATCGCTGATGCCGTAGAGAAGCTCCATATCTTCAATACTAGATAGGATGATGTCGGCTTGGCGGAAGGCATATTCAATAATCGCCCTTGCCGTACCTATAGGCCAAAGCCTGAGACGAACATTGGGATCGAAGCTAAAGATTCCACCTGAAGCTTTGCAGAGGCTTACGGCCTTAAGAACCGCTTCCCTAAGAGATTGGCTTACTGCTAACGAAATCCCGCTAGAATGGAGAACCTTGGCTTTCTTCACATAAGATTCGTCCAGATCCTCGGGGGAGAAATGGCTTGCGGCTGAATCTTTGCGATAGTAGGTAAAGTCATGCTTGCCACCCTCCATAAGGGAAATGAAGTAGACACCCGTGAAGGCACCCTTCTCTATAATAACCCTACTGGCATCGACGCCTTCCTTCCTCCATAACTCTAGGAAAGATCTCCCAAACTCATCGTCCCCAAGGCGGCAGAGGTAGCCAACGCTTCCACCAAGCCTGGCCACAGCGACAGCAAAGTTTGAAGTATCGCCTCCCCATCCTCTCTTAAAAAGGGGGACTTGGCTCAATCGACCTTTGGAGGTTGCACAGAACTCAACCATAGGTTCTCCTATGCTGATGATATCAGGAACCAATGAAATCCCACCATGTATGAAGATTATTTTAATTTATAAAAAATAAGCTTTCTTTATATTTAAGAAAGCTTTCAATATTCCATCGCTTCGACAAACCCTTTTCAGACGATGGTCCTTAAAGTATTTCGATTCATTCTCAAGATCATTTGTCATATGTACTCGATGGTACTGGGTGGTTTTGGTGTAAGGTCAAATAGAATCTTAACGACTGATGGATTCTCATTAAGGATCCTACTCTGAATCCTATCGAGAATCTTCCAAGGGACCCTTGGAACATTAGCTGTCATGGCATCCTTCGAATGGACGATTCGAATGGCGATAATGTCGCCGAGGATTCTCTTCCCCTCCATAATTCCTGTAGCCTTATCATTCAGAAGGATGGCGAAGGCTTGGAAGACCTTCATTCTAGCCGTCTCCTCCTCGACTATGGCTGTTGCCTTCCGTACGATTTCAACCCTTTCAGGGGTCACCTCTCCTAGAACCCGGAGGGCTAATCCTGGACCCGGAAAGGGTCTTCGGAGATAGATGTCCCTTGGCAGGCCTAAGGCTTTGGCTACTAGGCGAACCTGGGGCTTATAGAGATCTTTGAGGGGTTCAAGAACCTTATATCCATACCTTTCCAAGGGATCTATGCCTATTTGCTCGAGGACATTGTGCTGGGTTTTTATGCCTCCCTTGGTTTCAACGATGTCGGCGGCTATCGTTCCTTGAAGAAGGAATTTTGCTTCCAAATCCTTCAAAGCCCTGCCAAGGACCCGGTAAAAGGTTTCACGGAATACTTTCCGCTTTTCTTCTGGATCAGTCACACCCTTTAAACCATCGAAGAACTCTTTTGATACATCGAGAAGCTTAACCTGAAGGCCGAATCTTTTTAAGAAATCCCCTACATGCTCTGGTTCAGACTTTCTCATAAGCCCATCGTCAAGAAAGATGACCTTTAAACGATCGCCTATGGCATGATGGGCTAAGACTGCCGTTGTGACGCTGTCCACTCCTCCGCTCGTAGCAACAACTGCCTTTTCCCCACCAATGGTCTCCTTGAGCCACAGAATCTTTTCGGTTATGAAGGATCTTGGATTGAAAGAACCTTTTTCTGAAACATCCATCGTTCGCATGTCCAATTCGCCAACTAGAGTATTTCTTTCGTTCGCCTTCTTTAAAAACTCGGAGTGAAAATGTAAGAAGAAGGTTAGAAAAAAGAGGGATTGTAGGCTCTTATGTAGCAGCCATGCGTTTCCTTAAGGTTTCTGTTCGCCTGTTAAGGGAACTTAACCGTTGGTTAAGGCTCAGGGATTCTAACTCTATAAGGGCGGTCTCGAAGGCCAAGGCTTTTTTAAAGGATTCGCCAATGTCTGGACTTTGATCGACCCCAATAACGACGTGTCTCGAGTTAATCTTATTCGGTTTTATCTCCGCAAGAATACGCTTGGCATTTGCGGGCGTTATTCCCCCACCAACGGATACGAGGATTCCCTTTGCCTGGGCTTTTTTAGTTATTTCCCTAGCCATATTCATGACTTCTGGATCGTCGACCTTCTTTCCAACAGATTCGGAGAGATCGTCTCGACCAATAGTCACTTGGTTTAGTTCCTCAGCTTCAGGGATCGAAAGTATGGCATCAAAGTTCCTGTAGCATGTTACTGTCTCGGCGTTTATTCCCTTTATCATCTCTGCCCTCCTTTCGGGAGGAACGATATCCCTGAGGGCAGAAACGAATTTCTTAAGCCCATAAGGAGTTTCAACCATAGGAGCTATGAGGCCTTGAACTCCAATCCGGTCGGTAAGTTGCCTTATATCGTTCCTCGCTTCAGGTCCTCCAATTTTAACGACAATAGGGAGTATCCCCTCCATGAGCTTTGAAACCCAGTCGATGTATTCGAAGCTGCAATCCTCCACTTCGGTTCCCATCTTTAGGGCTAGGCATCCGTGCTTCTCTTTAAGTTCTTTGGCCATATCCCTTAGCTCAAGCTCCTTCTTTGTGAAGATACGTGGACACATAAGCCATCTCCAGGGGTCTATTTTCCAACTGTAAGGCTTATAAATTTTCCTTCGTTGGATAGAATTAATGCTATTCTTGAATCGAATTTCCCTTATTCTATTTGTAAGTGAGGATAGATTCATAACAATCTTATTGGCGAGTCATA
This sequence comes from Candidatus Bathyarchaeota archaeon, assembly GCA_018396395.1. Lineage (GTDB taxonomy): Archaea > Thermoproteota > CALKCG01 > B24 > JAGTQN01 > JAGTQN01. The sequence goes on from JAGTQN010000014.1 coordinate 10,444, forward strand.
GTTTTTAGAATACTTTTGACTTCATCAACGTCCTCCTTCGGATCCTCTTTCAACTTGTATGTGATCCCACCAACTCCAGGAAGCACAACGGGTTTCCCATCGGAGGAAATCTTATAAGGGGATCTTCGAAAAGCTGGGTTTGAAAACCCCGCCTTAAATTTATTTAAGGGGAAGAGATTCGATAACTTTCAAATCTCACCAAGCTTTTAAAATGTTGAAAGACTTTTATGTAATAAGTAAATGCTTATTAAGCAAAATTTACTTTGTAACTTGCCCTTTAGAGTGTTTCAGCACATGTTAAAAGTTTTCTATATTTAAGGAGACGAAAGAAATTAATCGAAAAAATTGATTCAGCCATGATCAAAAGATTAATCAAAGGAAAGAGAAAAGCTTTAAGTTGTTCAGATGTTGGGAGATGGATAATTCATGGAATAAATCTCTCGGCAATCACGGAAGCTATCAGGAGCGCCCACCCTACTATCAAGAAAATCCTTACAATCTTCTTACCTGCTTCAAAAAGCTCGAGGATGAAGTATATCAGAGTTATGGCTGCCAAGATGGTTATGGCATCTCCATATAGGGCGGCCTTTCCTGGCTCCCCTTGGAATATGGTCCCTTCTAGGATGAAGGATATAGCTCCTCGAAGGAGGTAGTAGAGGGCATAGAGGACGTTTATTGCAGCCTTCAAACTTAACTCAGGTATTTCCAAGCGTGATCAACCCTAGAAACCTACGATTTCCATACGATTAATTAATTATATCAATTGTCCTATACCTTAAGTATTTAAGGCTAGGTGAAGAACATATTCAAAAAAAGAAGGTATGGGAAGAATTTTTGACTGATCTTCAGGACCAGGTTAAGGAAAGGGCTTTGGCTTCCTCAATCAGCCTAGAAACCGAAATGAGCCATGTCCAGCTTCATGAGCTTTTGGAATTTCTCCATATCCATTACCTCTTACGAAGGCCTGACCTTTTTCGCAACATTCTAAGAACGACCATCGACGGGGAGCCTCTCCTGACTTATACAGTCTTTGGACCTGGAGAAAAATGGTTCACAAATGTTGAGATAAGGGCAAGAAAGCCCATCCTCATTTCCCTCTTACCAAGCGATGGATCAGTTCCCCAAGAGGCCCTTAGAACGATAAAGGAGGATCTGCTCATGGCAATACAATTCTTCGATGAAAACCTTAGGATGAACTCCCTATACTTCGCCTGGGCAGAGGGGGCAAGATTTTCCCCGGAAGTTCTTACTTCCAAGTCCGGCAAGGCCTTGGGCAGGATTTTTCTCGAAACCATGGTTTTATTCTTTATTCTATTCTTCATAGGTAGCATAATCCTATTTTCAATAGCTCCAGTAATCGCCCCCATCCTTCTCATAGCAGCTCAATTTATCTTCGTCATCTTCAGCGATAGGATCGTTATGAGACTCGGAGATTGGAAGGTTACAGCCGAGAATCCTAGGGTCCATATCCTCCGTTGCCAGTTGAGCCCAGAGGAATTTAAAGAAGTTTCCAAGCGATATTCGAGAAGCCAGTTTATGGAGATGAAGAAGGAAATCATTGAAAGAACCTTGAGCATAGGAAAAGATCTAGATGCCAATATAGCGGCCGATGTCCTCACGAAATATGGCATTCGATGCCCTCAGGAAAACATATCGGGTAAATCCGTAGACCTTTATGGACTCGTTAAAAAGGCATCTGAGCATTTCATGCTTCCTGTTCCTAAGATTATCGTTGCCAACACGGCAGCGCCGAATGCTGCAGCTAGCGGGATAAGTCCCAATAGAGGGACCGTCCTCGCAACAACGGGGCTTCTCTTAAGACTGAGCGATGATGAGATTTTGTCGGTTTTGGCCCATGAGATGAGCCATCTCAAATCAAGGGATCCCTTGATTCTCTACGCCCTAACCAGCGCCGAATACCTGCTTCGAGTTTATGTTCTGCTTCCACTCTTCTTCTTCATCCCTTTCTTCCTTTACTTCCTTTTCACCATGTGGCTGATATACTTCTTTGCCAAGTTCTTGGAAGCGAGGGCCGATCTGGAGGCAGCCATTCGCCTGGGAAGACCCCAATCCCTTGCCAGCGCCCTAAGGAAGATAGGGTTCCGGAGACTTCAGATGGAGAGGGTATCGCAAGGCAGTAGGTTTCAAGCCTGGCTTGGATGGGATGCTCATCCACCCCTCTACTTTCGTATAAGTAGGCTTGAAAGCCTTGAATCCCCAGAAAGGATAAGGCATCCCTTCCTCCAATCTATAAAGGATTCGCTAAATGCCTTCCTTTCTTCCTTCTAGTACCGAAGGAAGCTGATAGAGGCCTTTCTGGATGGGCTAGGATTTGCTTTAAAAACGCATGTCGATTCCTTGAAGGTTCCCTCAGCCATGGTAAACAGGATAGACTTTCCCAGACTTTTTGAATAGTAAGTAGTGAAGCACGCGAAGAACGATCATAAGAATCTCCTTAGGTCCTCCAGACTTCGGCCCCATCCAACGCCTCGTGCTACTATAGACGATGAGGTCCTTGGGATGTCGTATCTTAGTAATCCTTGAAAGGCGCCTTTGGAAATCTATATCCTCAGCATAGATGAGGTTCTCATCATAACCCCCTACTAGTTCGAAGGCTATTCTTCTAACTATGAAGCCCATGTAGCCAGGCATCGTGAGGTTGAAGAGACTAAGGAGCCAGCCGAAGGCATAGGCCATCCTTGCGATAAAAGATGGTTCTAGGGGCTCTGGCCATCCCATAAGGCATCCTGCATCTCCCTTATCGAGGTTTTTCTTAGCCTTTTCCAAGAAATCCCTAGGAAGGGCGCAATCGGCATCCAAGAAGATAAGGAACTCGCCCCTACTTGCGGCGGCTCCTATGTTCCTGGCTTTAGCAATTCCACCTTTTTGATGGATAACATGGGCTCCAAGGGCTTTTGCCTTTTGAACGGTAGCATCCTTACTTCCGCCGTCTACCACGATGACCTCAAAGTCTTGGAAGGTCTGAAGCCTAAGGGATTTGAGGAGCTTAGGAAGGTACGCCTCCTCGTTCAAGGTAGGAACGATGATCGAGAACTTTGCCATTGAAGGACCTTCCTTGAAGCTCCGAAAACCTAATATAATAAAATTATCTATCCTTTCAACTTAAAGGCGCCCTTTATGTCTAGAAGGGAAACCTTTCCCCTATGGGCCAAGGAAACCATGGTAGTGCACTGGGAAAGGCAACCGAGGCAGGAAGATGTTGCCTCTATGGCCCTTTCCCTTGCTTCTGAATACCAAAGTTCATTTATAGAAGATTGGGTTAAGTCCCCGATAACAGACTTTCCACAAAGATTGCATGCAAGGATGAGGCCCTTTGGGTCTACCATTGCGTATAGAACCCCCGCATCGCAGATTCTTGGATATTTAGGGCTGAAGTAATATTTTAGAAGGTGAATGTAACCTTCCAGGGGAGCCACATAACTCGGATCTTCCCGCTTCATAGCCAGAAGATCTTCCGCAAGGTTGAGGGCTTCTTGTGGTTTTAGTGCCAAGCCCTCAGGCGCAGGATATGGAAGGATGGGCTGGAAGGAGACAAAGTCGAGGAAGCCATAAAGTTGTTTGAAAAGCGGCATAATCTCATGGAGGTTCCTCCTCGTAATCGTGAGGTCGATGCCTATTTTCGCCTCCTTCCTTTCAGAAAGGAATTTAAGGCCTTTCATAGCCCTTTCATAGGCTCCTGGAACGCCCCTAGATGCATCGTGTTGTTCGCGAAACCCATCCAAAGATACGTTCACAACATCGAAGCTTTTTGAAAGCTCCTTTGCCCTTTCGGCATCAAAAAGGGTTCCGTTGGTGCTGAGGATAGTAAAAACGCCAAAGTCCCTAGCCTCTGAAGCCAATACCGAAAGGTCCTTCCTTAGAGTGGGCTCGCCTCCTGAGAAGTCCAGAACGCAGATCCCAAAGTCCACAAGATCAGCAATGACCCTTAGGGCTTCTCGTGTCGAAAGCTCCGGCCCTTTCTTTTTCCACCAATCGCAGAAGCCGCACCTTAGATTACAACGAGCCGTGCAACAGTAAACGGCGTATGTAAGCCTAGGCTTCCCGATGCGATAGGCCAAGAAAGCACTCCCAAGCTTCATGAGGGTACTTGCCTTCAATATAAATCCGCTTCACTGGGCTAGACTTCCTTTGATGGCTCCCTTCCGGGGGCTACGAAGAAGGCTATGGTAAGCCTTTCGCTACCCGTGTTTTTTACACCATGAATCGTTCCTGGCGGTATATAGATTGCCATCCCAGGTTCAATGGCTATCTGGCTCCTTTCTTCGCCTATGAAAACCGTACCCCTACCCTCTACAACAAAATATACTTCCTCAGATATTGGGTGGATATGGGTTCTCAGCCCCTGCCCCGGGTCAAAGACTCCTAGGGAAAAATTGAGATGCTGAGCCCCTGAAGTTTGGGCATTCACTATTCTCTTTATTGGACCACCCAGAATCCATTGGGATTGGATTTCTTCAGTTTTAAAAACCTTGATGGACATGCTCCCACAACCGATGATAGGGTTTGTTGGCTTTAAGACTAGGCTTAACGAAAGCCTACGGAGGATTTCTATGGGATTGTCTCATAAAACAGTTTCGCTAAAAGATCCTAAGAACGAATTTCAATTCCCTTATTATGCAAAGGCTCAAGAAAAAAAGAGAAGGAGACGAAGGAGGAAATAAGGGAAGGAGTGAATGGTTTTTAGGTCTTTTCCCTAATCGGACTTCAATATCCTTATTCTTTCGCCCCCTCGGACTTTCTTGAAGATCTTTGGATCACCTTTTATTTTTCCGAAGACGTTCACAGGACTCGCGGCTTTGGGTTTCTCCGTATCGCTTACAGGCGTTGGTCCGAAGAATATGCAAAGGGCATGACCAGGAGGCCAGTAGGCTAAGTCCCCCTCTTCGACAACTTCTTGGGCATTCTCTTCGCCAAGCCTCACAGGTATCGAGAAGTATATCTCGTCCCCCCATCTGTTCGCTATGCCTTCGATTGGCAAGGCCTTTAGGATTTCCTCAGCCGTCCTAGGATTTCGATCTAAGATAACTTCAGCTTCAACCTCTCCAATGCTTTTGGAAAGGATCTTAATCCTTGGCATAAGGTTTCATATCACCTCCTAACCCTTTAGGATTTCTAGGAGCATAAGCCTATAGGCATCCATTAAGACTGCCTTTGCTTGGGCAATGATGCCATCGCTCGTCTGGTGCTCCTCCGGCCTTACCTCAAAGCTTATCATGCCTTTGTAGCCCATTTCCCAAAGTGTCAATAAAAGGGAGGAAAGTTCAACTTCCGTGTTTATTGCCCCTGGCGTATGGAATACTGGATGTGTATCCAAGAGCTTTCCATGATCTTCCTTTGTACATCCAATGTGGATATGCCCGAGGAGGCTTCCCGCATCCTTTAAAACCTTAGGATCCTCTGAAAGCATGGGAGCATGGCTCAGATCCCACATTAGACTTATATTGTCATAATCGATGCGAACGCGCTTTATAATATCCAAGGCTTCCTTCGTAGGTCCTATAAGGAGGCGCTTATCATATTCCCGATCAAAGTTTTCAAGGAGAATCGTTACACCCTTTGGAGCTGCGTAGCCGCATATTTCCTTTAGACTTTTCACAAGGATTTCCTTCGCCTCCTCGCGAAATCCTTCTCCCGGATCTGGACCTGAGCAAAGGGCAATAGTCGATATCCCTCTTCCCACGGCCGTATCGATTTCCCCTTTCACGTAATCTATGGCTTTTGCCCTCTCCTCCGAATCCTTAGCGTTTAGATCCAATTTCCTCGTCAGAAGCTCTGGCTGAAGCCCCCTTGCCAAAATCTTCCTGGCTAAGAAGGGCTTGGCTTGGCTCCATTGAGCCTCCGTAAGGGTACAAAGCTCCAAAAGCTCGAAAAAGGGATCGCTTCCAAGTTTCTTAAAGAAGCCTGGGATGTCCCCTTCTCCCCGCATCATGGAAGGAAAGGCCATAAAGCTTACAATGCCCATTTTCCATGGAAATCGTGAGGAAAGGCTCAGTCCTTTATAATAGAAGTCTATAGTAAACATATAAGGCCTCCGAAGCAACGCCTAGGAGTCTAGATGCGCCTTACTTGGCTTAAGGATCGAACCTTTTGAACTTCAGGGTTTACGAGGGCCTTAGGCATTTCGCCTTTCAGGACGGCTATGATATCCTTCACTACGAGTTCAGACATCTTGGACCTAGCATCGATGTCAGCACTGGCAATATGGGGGGCTAAGGTTACATTCTCGAAGTTAAGGAGGGGACTATCCATAGGAAGGGGTTCCTTTTCAAAGACGTCCAGGCCAGCTCCAGCAATCCATTTTTCCCCTAGAGCCCTTGCCAAGGCTGCCTCATCCACAACGGCTCCCCTTGAGGTGTTTATGAGGAAGGCGGTCGGTTTCATCATCTTGAGGGTTTTCTCATTTATCATATGGCGGGTTTCGTTCGTTAGGGGTACATGAAGGCTTACGAAGTCCGATTCCTTTAAGAGCTGTTCCAAGGGAACGAAAGTTGCTCCTGCTTCCTTCTCAACTTCTGGCCTCGCCCTGATAACGTCATAGTATAGGATTCGCATGTCGAAGCCCTTAGCCCTTTTTGCAACGGCTTGACCTATGCGACCAAGACCTATGATGCCTAAGGTTCTTCCTGATACCTTGGCTCCAAGGAACATGGTTGGAGCCCAACCAACCTTCCATTTTCCGGCTCTGACATACCTGTCACCCTCTGCAAGGCGCCTCGCAGAGGCGAGGATGAGGGCCCAAGTGAAGTCTGCTGTAGCGTCTGTTAGGACCCCAGGAGTGTAGGTTATGTAAATTCCCCGCCTAGTAGCCTCGGGGACGTCGATGTGTTCAAAGCCTACACTGTGGGTGCCCACGACCACTAGATTAGGAGCCGCATCAAAGAGCTCCGCGTCAATCTTGTCCGTCAACATACAGAGGAGGGCATCCTTGTCCTTTACTTTCTCCAAGAGAACCTTTCTTGGAGGGGCATCTTCCAATGGGTTTAGCTCAACATCGCACATCTCCTTCAGATAGTCTAGCCAAGGAGGGACTATCTGTCTCGTAACGTAAACCTTTGGTCTACCCATGGCATATCACGACCAAATTTTACTCGTTTCATTTATGAAATACCCCACAACT
>JAGTQN010000014.1:17637-23283 GCA_018396395.1 Candidatus Bathyarchaeota archaeon
AGGAATTGGAAATTTTGCGCTTTTTCATAGACGAAAGGATTTAAACCCTTCATGGAGTATCTTCCTTTCGAGGATTTTTCCGTAGGGGGTTTGGTTCTTGAAGAATCCTGTGAAGGCCAAGTTAAAACGTGGAGAGGTTTCCTTCGGAGCTTGGATCTCAATAGGGCATCCAGATATTTCCGAAAGTCTTGCATATGTCGGATTCGATTGGCTTCTCTTCGATACTGAGCATTGCCCATTAAACATAGAGATCATTCAAGGTCTTCTTCAGTCTATGGGTTATGGGGCACGGTCTGTGCCCTTGATTCGCGTAGCCTGGAACGACATGGTTTTGATTAAGAGGGCTTTGGATATAGGAGCCTACGGCCTCGTCATTCCCTGGGTGAATACAAAGGACGAAGCTTTGAGTGCTGTTAGGGCATGTAAGTACCCTCCAGAGGGTGTGAGGGGCTTCGGTCCAAGGCGAGCTTCCATGTATGACCCTGAATACGTCAAAACAGCCAATGAGGAGTTGCTAATCGTAGCTCAGATCGAAACAGAAAGCGCCTTGAAGAATCTCGATGATATCCTCTCAGTGAAGGGCATCGATGTGGCCCTTATCGGACCATGGGACCTTTCCATGTCCTTGGGGGTCTTCACCCAATGGGATAGCCCTAAGTTTAAGGCTGCCGTAGATAAAGTCCTCGAAGCGTGCGAACGATGGAATGTAGCCCCTGGTTACGTATGTGGCGATGAGAACATTCGATGGGCAGTGGAGAAGGGCTTTAAATTCATTTCGATAGGTGGAGATGAAGGCTTCATGCTTAAGGGAGCCATCGATTCCTTGATGAGGGCAAAGGAGGCTCTTGGCTAGGCTCTAGGAAAGGAAGGGATGGTTCATCGAAAAATCTATGACGTATGGAGAATTCGCATTATGTCTTTCTCGCTATCGAAATAAGAAAAGTCGAACCGATCTGATTTGTTCCGAAAAAATAATATGATCTTTAAGGCTCAGGGAGGCTAATAGCCTACAGCCCAACTTGGCTTAGGGTTCGTGAAGGCTCGTGCTTACATGGGTGAACTCCCTGAGCGCCTTTATCAGTTCAAGGGTCTTTTTCCTCGAGGGTTCCGGAAGCCTGTTGCCATAGTTATCATAGCCTACGAATACGGTCAAAGGATTGATTTCCCTTATCCAATCTACAAAGCCCTCGTCAAAGTCCAGGATAGGCTCTATAACAACAGACTTATAGGGGTATTTAAGGCTCTTCATAGCCAAATACCTATCCCTTACAGACGGTGCCTTGGTTACGCCATGATCAATGTTCGATTCTATCGTAGCTCCAAGGAGGGAGTTGTGGGGTATTTCATAAATGAATTCATGATAGCGCCCCGGATTCTTTGTAAGAAAGAAGAAGGTAGCCTTTGAAGACTTTATGCGATTTAAAACTGCCCTTATCCATCCTTCTGGAACCCATTTCCCCCACATATCTCCCATATCCGAAACGAAGACGAATTCGTCCTTAGCGAAGGTTTTCCTAAGCCTACTCTCCACAAAGGAGGGTTGAAAGCCCCGACTTTTGTAGGGCTCAATACCGATTCCTGCGAGCCTAACTGCATAGGCCCTAGCCCAGCAATATACGCATCCATGGAGACAGCCCGTAATAGGATTCCAACTTCCAGTAACTTCGCCCTTGAATCTACGGATCAATTCTGTAGCCATCTTCTACATAACCTTTCTTTGGCTTTTGGATCCTCGATTTATTAGTCACTCCTCCCTTATTTACAATATCTGAGAAAGCCTTGAAAATTGTTTCGTGGCTTAATCACGAACTTCGGACTTTTGGTGCTGTTAAAGCCCTTTAGGATTAAAGCTTCGAAGGCTAGTTTCAAGCATTAGGATGGAATAGAAAAATATTGTATGGAAAAGCGGAATTAAGCCACAAAGCAAAAAATAAGAAAAATTTCGGCTCGAATTCATTCTTCGTTACCTTTAAATGGAACAAGGGCCTTTGATTCAAAGGCCATGAATTCAGCCGCCCTGATTCAGGAAGCTTCTGGAGATAATGATTGGAAGGAGATTGAAGAAAGGATAACGAATTTCATCAGGAATGTAGTTGAGACTGCGAAGGCAAATGGCGTAGTCGTAGGAATCAGCGGAGGCCTCGATAGCTCCGTAACGGTAGCCCTATGTGTAAGGGCCCTAGGAAAGGATAGGGTTCTGGGCGTAGCGATGCCAACTTCATTCACTCCCAAGGATGATTTGGAAGATGCCTTAAAACTGGCGGAAAGCCTTGAGATAAGGGCTTCTGTAGTTCCGATCGATCCAATTATCGAAGCCTTCGAGAAACAGCTTCCCATGGAACCAAAGGACCGCCTTGTCCTTGGAAATTTAAGGGCAAGGGTTCGCATGGTAATCTTATACTACTTCGCCAATAACCTGAACTATCTAGTCGCAGGGACTAGCGATCGGAGCGAAATCCTGATTGGCTTTTATACAAAGTATGGTGATGGGGCTTCAGACTTTATGCCCATTGCTCATTTATACAAAACGGAGGTACGCAAGTTGGCATCCTATCTAGGCTTACCAAAGAAAATCATATTCAAGCCATCTAGCCCCCAGTTATGGCCCGGTCATAAGCTTACGGAAGAACTTCCTGGAGACTATGAAGTTATAGATCCGATACTGAAAGGTCTTTTTGATAAAAGGCTAAAGCCAAAGGACATTTCTGAACGTTTGAAGGTTCCTATGGAGCTCGTTCAAGATTTAGAAGATCGATATATCAGGGCTTCCCACAAAAGGAGGATGCCTATAGCCCTCTTGGGCTGGGAGCCTTAGGGAATTCCCATCCCTTCATTATTCCAGAGGTACAGTACCGTAAAGTAATCCACAAGATTCATGTCGAAATAGCTTCAGCTCAGAAATGCTTCTTTCTTTTCACAATAAGATGTTTATAAATCGCACTAAAGTTTTCTTTCACATTTAGGCACATAAGATTCCTATGAAATTCAAAAAATTCTTTTGAATGTTTCCTCATTTTCTCTGGAATCAACTTCACAAGTTTTCTAAAAAAATAATATATTTGAAATATTATAATTAATTTAAAAGCTATAGAGCTAATTGATTTCCTCATAAATACCCTTTTTTCTTTTCCTTTTGTAAGCCTTCGCTCCATCATATTTCAGCCCTCATTCCGTGCCAAAGGAATTCCTGGCCATCTCAGCAGTAAATGAGAAAGCTTTAGATTCAAGGCATTTCATTTTAGCTTCCTTCCAAGCGAGGCGCCATCCGCCATTTTTCCAATGCACCTATGAAAACATGAGTATTGGACGAGCGACGGAAATCGAAGAAAACGTTTCGGGACTCAAAAGCGGCGATAGGGTTAAGGTTATCTTCCTATCGGAAAGACCTCCACGGTTTCCGAGGAAAGGCTCTCCATAGCTTCTCCTTTTATGAAAGATGAAGGGACCATTTGTATAAATACAGCTGTCGTGGCTTTGACGGTACTTATTCAAAGTTCAAGGGATCGATTATGCCCAAGGCGAAGAACGAGTTGAATTAGCTTGCGTTTAAAAGGACCATTCTTCTTATTTATTTATGGGATTTGGTTTGTCCCACTCAGTGAATATAGTAGAGAGCGGTTCTGTACCTGAGGAGCCGATTATCATCACCGGATTACCAGATGTTGGTTTAGTAGGCGTTATAGCTGGACTTCATTTGGCCTCATACCTTGGCATGGAAGATGTAGGAAGCATCGAAAGCGACCTCTTTCCACCCCTCGTGCGTCTTCATAAAGGACTACCCCGGGCGGCTGTTCGAATACTCCGTTCGGGGAAGATAATCCTGATCCTTTCTGAAGCCGCCATACCAGCAAATGCTGTATACAAGCTTTCCCAAACGATTGTTCAATGGGCTACCGAGAAGAAGGCGAGGCTCATCATTTCCATAGGAGGAATTGCCGTAGAGGACAGGATTAACCTTAAGACTCCTAGGGTCTTCGCCACGGCTTCCAATGAGGCGACGCTTCAAGGCTTGAAGGAGAAGAACGTCCAGATTCTGGATGGAGGTTATATCGTAGGTCCGTATGCCCTCATCCTCAAGTATGCAGCCATGGGAGGCCTTCCGGCGATCACTTTATTAGCAGAGGCCTTTTTCAACTATCCTGATCCCGAAGCGGCTGCTTCTGCCATCCTTGAACTCAATAAGATCCTTGGATTGAATGTGGATGTAAAGGCTCTTCTAGAAAGGGGCGAAGAGATTAGATTGGCTTCGAGGGACTTCATGAACCGAACCCAGATGGAAATGGAAAGGATGCGAAAGTCTCAAGAATACGATGTCCCTCCAATTCATGTTTAACCGAGGTGAAGGCCATGTCATCCTTTGAGAGGCCCAGTTGGCGTCCCAGATCTTCGACCATAGAGCCCCTAACAAACGTGATCGTGGAAATGGAAGAAGTTATTGTAACAGCAGACATTCCCTGTGCCGACACATCGAGGATTCGTGTCACCTTCTTGGATGAAAGAACCTTAGAAATAACTGCGCAGCTTAGAAAGAAGTTTAGATTCGAGGACTTTAACATAAGCCATCGAAGGGGTGAATTCAGCCGCTACCATGCCATGGTTACCATTCCTGTTCCCATCGAGAAAAGGATTGCATTGAAATGTCAAAGGAGCATCCTTGAGATAAGGCTCCCTAGGAAGCTGGGGAGCTGAGCTAACGAATTTTGGGCTTCTCCCTGAGATGCTCCCAGCCAAGGGGCTTGATCTCCTCCTCCCTTCCCTCAGCCTTTAGGATAATGCGTCTTTCGGCCGTTACATAACCTATTTCGTGGAGAATACAACCCAAGGAACTTAGGGATTTTCGTGCTTCTTCAAAAACCTCTTCAGGAAGGCTTATGAGAAGCTCGTACTCCTCCCCCCCTTCGTAAAGGCATAGGCTAAGGGGATCAAGCCCTTGGTCTAGGGCAAAGGCCTTTAGGTTTTCATCCATTGGAATATTTGTCAAAACGGCCCCGACCATGCTTGAGGAGGCTAACTGATGGAGAGATATGGCAAGTCCATCGCTAATGTCCATACAACCTATTCTTGATCCTCCAAGTTTTGCTAAGGCTTGACCCTCCCTTACTCTGGCAATTGGCTCGTAGAGGGATTTTAAAGCCTTATCCTTAAGCTTTCTAGGAGCCTCAAGGCCTTCAAAAAGAATCTTGAAGCCCAAGGCTGTCCAGCCCATCAACCCCGTGAGGGCTAGGATTTGCCCCGGCTTGGCTGAGGAACGCCTCATAAGCCCATCCCTTCTGGATAAGCCCATGGCGAAGCCTGCCAAGGTTAGCTCCTTGGCTTCCCCTAGGTCCCCGCCTAGGATATAGGTTCCATACTGCAAGGCCCCTTCATTAAGCCCCCTTGCCAGCTCGATGACATATTCGACTTTGAAGCCACTAGGAAGCCCCCATGCGAAGAGAAGGCCTAAGGGTCTAGCCCCCTTAGAAGCCAAGTCCGATAGGTTCGCTACGACAGCCTTCTTGGCAAGCTGCCTATAACTCATCCCCGGAGCCATGTCCATGGACTCCGTCACCATGTCCGTGTGGGCTATGATAAGTTCAAAGTCCTCCAGTCCCTCGTTCTTAAAAGCCTTTGCTACGGCATCATCCATCCCTAAGCCTAGGAGCTCAT
>JAGTQN010000014.1:23443-24153 GCA_018396395.1 Candidatus Bathyarchaeota archaeon
ATAAAGCCATCGTTATTGACCGAACTGGGGCGCAAAAATGTCATGCTAACCAATCCGTTCCTTCTTTAACTTCATTTTCGGCATAAGAGAGAAAACTGATATAGCGAAAAGGGCTTAGAGATAGAGAGAATGAGCCCTATGAGAGAATGAGCCCTATGAAACTCCTTGAAGTTTGGGTAAAAGCCCCCTTTTTGAGAGAGGCTTCGATCCTCATTTCTAGCGAATGCCTATGGCAACTCCATCGCGAAATCTGTGGGAATTTTTCGAGGAATAGAGTTTCTCTGACGATTTGCCCTGAGAGGGAAGGATGTAAAGGCATCGTTTCAAAGCTGGCCACTATTATTCGAACCTCTAATCCGAAGGATTTCACAGTCCTCACTATGGAAGGCTCACCCCATTGCTTCTTACTTCACACTTCCGTTCTACAAGCCCTCTTCCTTACAGGCATGGGGATCAAAAGTCGTCACTTCGTTTTGTTGGAAGGAATTCCCTTAGAAATTCAGCCAGATGCGATCAGAACAGCCCGGTATCTCCATCTTGTCGATAGGATTATCCGCAAGTGCCCAGATGCCCTAGATGAGCTCGGGAAAATAAGCCATGAGAAAACGGACGCAATGGAAGGATAAGAGGACGAGGAAAGGGGATAGAGGGAGGCTATGGGAAGATAGGGGAATTTGAAAATATAGAAAAAATGGCTGTTTTCGAAGCCA
>JAGTQN010000119.1 GCA_018396395.1 Candidatus Bathyarchaeota archaeon
GGACCATCCTAAGGAACCTTTAGGCTTAGGAATGCCATAGAGGGCTCCTTCAGGACCCTTAAGGAGGGCCTGGGGGACTTCCGGAACGACCTGAACGCCATAGGGAATCATGGCTGTGGAAGCCATGGCCAAGATCCTGGCATACGGATACAACCACCTAAGATTCCATAAAAACCTGGGACCCCACCACTAGGATGGTGGGCTTATCTTGTCAGTATCCGTGTTCCAAAATTCATTAAGGCCATTATTGTTGGAGACTCGAAAGGCCTCCAATGATGAAGTCCGCCCCGAAAAATATTAAGAGGAGCCCACACGCGAACAGGATGGCTTTATAAATCCTGTTGCTAAGGACTCTCCTTCCCTTATGGATCGAGAAGGAAACTGTTGTATACCAAGAAAGGTCCGATAGCCAATGGGCTAAGGCGAAGACGGTTATGCCGAGGATACCTCCCACTCTAATGGCTTCTAGTGTGAAGCCATTACCGACTGTGGCCCACCACACGAAGAAGTAGGGATTGGAAAGGCTCGTAAGAAGGCCTGCTATGATAGGTCCGTATTTGAGAAGGACGAAGGCATCCCTCCCGCTATCACTTTTTAGAGATGCCTTCCTAGCCATCCTAAAGAGATCCAAGGCCGATATTAGGAGGAAAGCCCCTCCTAAAATGCCAACGATAAGTCTTGTAGCAGGAAGCTCTATTACAAGGCTAAGGCCAATCACCAAGGCGACTATCATGAGTAATTCCGCCATAGCATGACCTAGAACAAGGAGAGGGCCTGCCTTCCCTCCGATCCTCGTAGACTCCATGACAGTAGCTACGAACATAGGTCCAGGAACTAGGGCTCCAGAGAAACCCGTGATGAAGGAGGCCCCAGCTAGGAGGAACCATTCCCCTAAATCTAAAACCATAAGCCCTCCGTCCCCTTCCTAATCTACTCCATTCTACGATTACGCTATGAACTCGGAAGTTAAGAATTTTATAAGGCAAGAACTAGCTGAGCGAAGACAGATTTTAGTGAGGTTCTAATTCGGGAGCCACTCATCTAAAAAGGTGAGGGAGGATCGAATATAGCGATTTTCAAAAATCGCTATATTCGGTTTGCTAGATTACACCGCCGGCTTTTCCTTTCTTCCCTTTACTCGAGCTGAGAAGGCAGTGATTAGGTTCGTGAGGATTATGAGGTTAAGTATGGAAGCCATGTATATCCTTGCGTTTGGCATACCGTACTGGAGCGGGATGAGACTTAAGGCTGCCTGGGCAGTACCATGCCCGCACATAAGGGTTAAAAAAGGCCTATACGAAGCCAAAGGGCTTCCTTTAGTCGATATGAAGACTGCGATGTAACGGGTTGCTAGGTCTATTCCCGTGAAGACAGCTCCCCAGAAGAACCAAAGTATCGGGGAGGATTCGGAAGTTTGGTAAAGAGCCCCTAATAAGACAAAGAAGAAGGACCTAATTAGGAAAGAGAGCTCTTCCTGAAACCTTTTCAAATAGGCTTGTGTTTCCTTAAGGGCTGAAAGATCGATCCCAAGCTTAAGGAACTTAACGATATGTTTGTCGTTTCCCAATACAAGACCGAAAATAAAGACCGAAAGGAGCTCGCTACCGCCTAGGGACTTAGCAAGCATATAGCATGCTATAACAATGGCAATGGTGGCTATGTACTCGTATTCTTCTTCTCTAGTAGAGTAGAGGAGCCTAAGCCAAACAACCCCTGCAAAAAAACCGAGGAATGTACCTATTGAAAATTTGCCCACTATAGTTGAAAGAGCTTCTTCTAAACCGACCATGCCCGTGATATGGGCTTCAAGGAAGGTGGAGAAGAAGACTACGACGAGAAGGTCTGTAATAACGGATTCCAGAGAAAGGGTTATGACAATGTCCCTTCCTAGGCTTAGCTTCGAGACCAAGGGAATTATTACCACGGGGCAAGTACCTGCGACCAATGAACCTAGCATAAAGCCTTCAACCCAATCCATACCTAAGAAAAGTTTAGCGATGACGGTAGCAGAAAAGGTGCAGAGGAAGAAATAGAGGATACCTAAAAGTAGAGCTCTATCACCCTTAGAAAAAATCTCAACGATGTGCATCTCAATGCCGCCGTTGAAAAGAACCATGATGAGAGCTAAGTATGTCAGGTAGGGAGTGATGGGCAGAAGGGCATCTATCGGAAAGATTTTTAGAACGGGCCCTAGTATAATCCCAAGGAGAAGGAGAAAAGGTATCTCAGGAAATCCTGTCCTTCGGAAGAGGGCATTGCCCACGAAGCCTATAACCATTATAGATGCTACAGTGAGAAAAGCAAGCTCAACTTCTATCAAATTCCCCCCCTTCCGATTAGCTATTCTTCGTATCAATATTTACAACTAACTGGGCTCAGAAAATTAAGTTATCTTAGGCCCGCTTCACAATAAGGGTTTTGGGCATCATCCCCATCCTTAGCTTACTGTAATTTGAAAAGCATCGATCCATCGATTTTTTGGGGGGTTTGGTATTATATATTGCCTTATAGTTTAGGGGGATGCCCAAGTACCTAAGGCTTCACTAGCCATATAGAGACTTTTGAAGGTACCTAACCTGGTTGGAATAAGAATAAAGGCTTTGAAGCCTCTTGAGGCTATTCTTGATGCCCTAAATCCTTCGAACCCTTCTCCAAGCCCCTAAGCCTCTGATAATGCAAAGCCTTGTTGAGGGCGTTTATGAGGGCATTTACGGAGGATGTGACGATGTCTCCATGGACAGCCCCCGCTTCAAATTGATTGCCCAAGGCATCCTCCACTGTCATCGTTACAGAGGCCAAAGAATCCGTCCCGCCCGTGAGGGCACGAAGATTAAATTCTTTTAGCTTAAGCCTTGATATCGGACCTACTATCTCTTCGATGGCCTTGGCGGCTGCATCCACAGGTCCGACGCCTATACCTTGGCCAATCCTCTCCACACCATCTATTAGAAGCTTTACAGTGGCTGAAGGAGTTACATTAACCCCCGTCACCACTACGAGTTCCTGAAGCTTCACACGAGGCTCGTAAAGCTTAAGGCTCAGGACATCTTCAGCAATGGCAACGAGGTCCACATCGCTTACCAGCTTGTTCTTGGCTGCCAAATCTTTTATCCTCGTCGTGATCTCGATAAGATCCTTTTCTCCAACGTCCTTTATGCCGAGCTCCTCGAGGGCAGCCTTTACCGAATGCCTCCCAGACTTTTTACCAAGAACAATGCGTCTTCTTTGCCCAACATCCTCGGGCGATATAGGCTCGAAAGTCGAAGCCTTGATAAGAACTGGATGCACATGAATTCCGCTCTCATGGGCGAAGGCATTCCTCCCTACAATTGGTGTACAGGGCGACAAGGGGACCCCTGTATATTGCTCGACAAGGGAAGAGGTTTCCATGAGGTACTGGGGTTTTATATTCATCTGTATACCATAGCATGCGGAAAGGGCTATGACAACGGGTTCAAGGGCAGCGTTTCCAGCCCTCTCGCCTATGCCGTTAACTGTAACCTGAACCTCATCAGCTCCAGCCTCAACTCCAGCAATCGTGTTCGCCACAGCAAGCCCGAAATCGTTGTGACAATGGACATCAAGGATTACGGATATGTTCTTCCTCACATCAGAGATAAGGCTGCGCATAGAGCTTGGCGTCATGACCCCTACAGTATCAGGAACGTTTACGGAATCGGCCCCTGCCTTCTCAGCCTCCTTGAGAACCTGGATAAGATAGCCAAGCTCCGTTCTTGTGGCATCCATGGCGGAGAAGAGGCACTTGACACCATGGGCCTTCACGTATTCTACAGCCTCAAGGGCCATATTCATAATTTCCTCCCTCGTCTTTTTCATTTGGTATTTTAGGTGTATGTCAGAGGTCGAAACGAAGACATGGATAAGATCAACTTGACAGTCGAGGCATGCATCGATATCAGGCTTCAAAACCCTCGCTAGGGCAGCAATGGTAGGACCTTCTATCTCCTTTGCGATGCGGTAAACAGCCTCCTTCTCATCCTTCGAATTTATGGGAGTTCCAGCCTCGATCGTATCAACACCTAGCTTCGCCAATTGTTTTGCGATCGTAAGCTTCTCCTTGATCGTAAGGGCTACTCCTGGAGTCTGCTCGCCATCCCTCAGGGTACAGTCGTAGATAAAGACCCTTTTTGGAAGGTTCAATCCTTCCAATCGGATGTTGATGAGATTTCCTTCATCGCTTGGCTTTATCCTCATAGCCTCTTCCTTCCTCTAAGGGCTTTTTCCTCCAATATACCTTAACTTTACCATTCTATACGATGCCCGCTAGGCACCTAACCTCCTTTGCAATGGCGTCTCCCATCTCCGAAGTTCCAAGCTTTCCTCCCAAGTCCCTTGTCCTTTGACCCCTTTTCAAGGCCGAGGCAACCCCTTCATCGATGGCCTTACTAGCCTTTACAGCTTCCTCGTCCCCCCTTCGATCTCCAAGCCA
>JAGTQN010000015.1 GCA_018396395.1 Candidatus Bathyarchaeota archaeon
CATATACAGGCAGCCCTAAAGCTCCGCCGTCACGTAATTACGACTAACAAGGGACCTTTAGCCTTGGCCCTTCCGGCCTTGATGGAGCTGGCAGAGTACAATCGGGTTCAGCTGAGGTTTAGCGGAACGGTAGGCGCTGGTACACCCATCCTAGACTTCGCAAAGAAGTGTTTGATTGGCGATAGGATCCTCGCTGTTCAGGGCATTCTCAATGGGACGACCAATTATATCCTAACCCGTATGTCTGAGGAGGGAATAAGCTTTGAAACATGTCTAGCAGAGGCCCAAAGGGCTGGTTATGCCGAGGCGGATCCTTCGATGGATGTGGATGGATATGATTCCGCCTGCAAGCTCGTCATTATAGCAAACTATGTCATGGAAATAAGGGCTACCCTGAAAGACGTAAAAATCGAGGGCATAAGGAAGATCTCAAACCAAGATATCCAGAAGGCAGCTAGGCTAGGAAGGGTCCTGAAGCTCATCGCCTCGATTGACGGAGGGCTCAAGGTTCAGCCTACTGAAATCCCTAAGACAAGTCCCCTTTGCGTAGGAGGGACCCTAAACGCCATCACCTTCACAACTCAATATAGGGGTGAGCAAACGATAATAGGGCGGGGAGCTGGAGGTCGCGAAACAGCCGCAGCCATCTTAAGAGATCTTTTAAACATCAAAGGGGAACTCTTAGAAGGGTAAGACTGGCGGCGAAGTTGATTTGAGGGTTGTCATGAAATTTGGAGGGACATCCCTAGCCGATGGGAAGGTTGCCAAAAAGGCCTTGGAGATCATCCAAGACTATCTTCAAAAGGGATGGAGCCTCGTGATCGTCGTTTCGGCCCTAAGCCAAATAACGGATAGGTTGATCGAGGCTTCAGAGGCTGCTCTACGAAGGGACTTGGCTACGGTAAGGGCAATATGCCAGGAATTGAATCGAAGACATGAAAAGTTCCTGGAGGACATTTTCGAGGATCCCCATCTTAAGGACGAACTATCCCGTTTCGTCCATGAAAGGATGGAGGAGCTCGAGAAGGTTCTGGTTGGAATAGGCTATTTAGGGGAGCTTACCCCTAGGTCTAGGGATTACGTCCTAAGCTTCGGAGAAAGGCTTGTAGCCCCTATTATAGCTGGGGCCCTATGCAATCTGGGCTTTAGGGCTAAGGCCTTCACTGGAGGCGAGGCTGGCATCATCACAGATTCCAACTTTGGTGAAGCCCGTCCCCTTATGGAAATGACAAAGCTTCAGGTGAGGCAGAGGCTGGAGCCTGAATTAGAGGCTGGCATTGTTCCTGTGGTTACGGGCTTCATAGCCACAGACCAGAATGGTTATATAACGACCCTAGGTAGGGGTGGCTCCGATTATACGGCCACGATCCTAGGGGTTTCCTTAAAGGCTGATGAGGTTTGGCTTTGGACGGATGTAGACGGACTTATGACGACGGATCCGAAAGTTGAGCCTTCTGCTAGGACGATACCCCAGCTTTCCTTCCATGAGGCTGTTGAGATGGCAGCCCTAGGAGCCAAGCGCATGCATCCAAGGGCTCTGGAGCCTACCTCTGAAGCCGGAATTCCAGTAAGGATAAAAAATACCTTCCGAAGGGATTATCCTGGGACCCTCATTACGGGGGAGGCAAGGGTTAGACCTGGAAGTATCGTGAAGGCCTTAACCCTCATAAAGGATGTAGCTATGATAACAGTAAGCGGATCTGGCATGGTAGGCACTCCCGGAACGGCGGCTAGGATCTTCGATGTTCTTGGGAGAAATGGCATAAACATCTTGATGATATCCCAAAGCTCCTCTGAAGCCAACATATCGTTCGTTATACCTAGAAGCCTTCTTGGAAAGGCTGTTACAGCCCTAGAAACATCCCTCTTAGGCGGGGGTCTTATAAAGAATGTTGAGGCGGAAGCTGATGTATGTATTGTCGCTGCTGTAGGCGCTGGAATGAAAGGAACTCCAGGCGTTGCGGCTAGGATTTTTAAAGCTGTGGGGGACGAGGGAATAAACATCCGGATGATAGCCCAAGGCTCTTCCGAGCTTAATATATCCTTCGTGGTAAAGGAAAGCGAAGGAGAGAGGGCCATAAGGGCTCTCCATAAGGAGTTCAGACTTCATGAGGGAATACCTTAGGCTTGAAGCCTCCGGATCGTTCTAGGGTTAAAGATTTTAAGGTTCTTAGCCCCTTTTCCCTATGGTGAAGTCATTGAAGTTTGGAGCCGTCATTTCAAGAGGGCTTCTCGAACCTCCCAGCTTTGCGAGGATGAAGTCCCTTGGTTTTGATGGAGTGGAAGTCTTCCTATGGCAACTGAAGGCAGAGGAAAAGGATGCCATCGTGAGAAGGCTTAGGGATCTCACCAGGGATTATGGACTACGCATATCGGATATAGGAGGAGGACCAAGCCTTGTCGATATGGGCATTCAGGCAAAGGCTGAGGAATCCATAGAAAGGGGGAGGGAGTTCCTTTCCATCGCTAGGTCCCTAGATTCGCCCATTAGCCTTATGCCCAGCTTCATGGCTCCTCCTGAGGTAAAGCGTGAGGAGGTCCTCAAAAGGGCTGCCGAAAACCTGAGGAAGCTTGACAGATTCGCCCAGATGGAGGAAGTTGATATAGTCATCGAGCCCTTGAATCGCTACGAGACAAATCTCCTAAGGACAATGGAGGAAACGGTTAAGTTCATCGAGGGGCTCGGGACTGAGAGGGTTCGTCTCATGGCAGATTTGTACCATATGAACATCGAAGAAGCCAGCCTTCCCTTTGCGCTAAGGCGAACAGGAGGTCTCTTGGATCATATACACGTTTCGGAGAACCATGGAGGCCTTCCAGGGACTGGAACGATTCCCTATGGAGAGGTCTTTAGAATCCTTAAGTCTATAGGATATAAGGGCTTCGTTTCCATAGAGTTCCACGGGTATCAGGGAGACCTCTTCGAGGGTTATGGAAAGGCTCTATCATACCTTAGGCTTCTAGATGCCATCCTATGAAAGCCTTTCAATGAGCTTCGAAAGCTTGGGCTTAGTCTTCCGAAGCCTCCATGAAGGCATCAAGCCTTTCCTTAAAATCGGGTCTTTTTGCCATAATCTTAAGGTAGGGAAGGAATTCAGCCCTCACCTTTCTTCTTGAACAGTGAAGGATGGAGCCGAGCTTTCCCAGGGCTTTCAGGGCTTCGCTCCTTTCTCCCTTCGTCCTTCCTAGAAGGGCGATGTTGGAAGGATAGGTGTACCTAGTAAACTTTCTGTAAGGCTCCCTTTTGGCGAGGGCAACACCTCCTGTCATGAGGTCGACGGCATAAGCCTGAAGCTTCCAGTTTTGCCTAAAAATGACACGACTCATGAAAAGATCTGCCTTGCTCAGGGCATCGAAGGCCTTAGCAATTTCCAAAGGATCCTCATATTCTTCGGCGATGTTGTTCTCAATCCACCAGAAGACTTCTTCAAGGTCTTTATCAACCTCGTTGAGGCTAAGCTTGGCCGTCATTAGGCTCTTGGTCTTAAAGATTGCCTGAAGAGCTTCGAAGATGTCCGTCTGGCGCTCCCTAAAGCCCAAGGAGGAAAGGTCCTCATCCCTAATAATTCGGGAACCCCTTCCTAAGACCTCAAGGTCGTTTATCGCGGATCTAAGGTCTCCCTGGCTTCTGGAGGCTATAATCTTAAGGACCGATTCGTCAATCGACAAACCCTCAAGCTCAGCTATGCGCTCCAGATACCTTTGAACATCCCTTATTCCCAAACGTCGCATTCTCACAAGCTGGCAGTAAGGTCTTATCGTCCGGAGCCTTTCGTTGTAGGGATCATTAGCCGTAAGGACTATGGGATGCTTCGATCCTTTGATGATTTGGATTATGGCTCCTACACCCCCTCGATCCTCTTCACCAGCCAATCCATCCACTTCATCGATGAGGAAGAGCTTAGGCCTCTGGAAGATGGATGCCTGAGCCATGGACCTTCCGATTCTGGCCTCGATGGCTTCAGCCGACCTGAAGTCGCTGGCATTCATCTCTATCAGGTCGAGGCCCTCCTCTTGAGCCAAGGCTTCTACGATGACAGTCTTGCCACAGCCTGGAGGCCCATAGAGGAGCATAGCCTTAGAGCCTGGCTTCCAATTTTTATACCAAGCCATGAGGGTTTCTATGGCTTCTTTCTGATCCAAGACTTCCTTGAAGCTTCTGGGTCTATACCTCGATACCCAACTCAATTGTCAATACCTTCTTATCGCTACCTTCTCTTGTGGGCTTTTGAGAAGAGGAGGAATTGGGCCAGAAGGGCTTCTAGCTGGATAAGCTCGTTTCCTCCTTCCGTAAGGCGAAAATCGTACTCTCCTATCTTATCGATGAGCTGGACCTTTTCCTCATCCGTAAGGTCGAGGCTATAGACCTGTCTATGGATTTCCCGGATCAAATCCTCACCCATAAGTCCTTGCCTTAGGAGCATGTCTTGGAGAATTTCCCTGGCCTCTTGGAAATGTCCTGAAAGGGCCTTCTCGAGCATAAGCCTTACATCCTCCGGTCTGGCTTGCGAGGCTGCCTCATAAATGGAGCTTTCATCGATCTCCCGACTGAGGGCAGCCGAGGCTTGGAGGAGGTTGGCCGCTTTCCTAAGGTCTCCTTGGGCAAAATATATGATGGCTTCTATCGCCTTATCAGTAATCTTCAGTCCCTCACCTTGGACGATGCGCATTACATACGCCCTTACATCATCACCGCTTAAGGGCCTGAATCTGAAAACGGCGCAACGACTTTGAATGGGCTCGATGACACGGGAGCTGTAGTTACAACAAAGGATGAACCGGGCAGTTCGGGTGAAAGTTTCCATAGTTCTCCTGAGGGCTTGTTGGGCCTCAGGCGTAAGGGCATCAGCCTCATCCAAGACGATGATCTTAAAAGGGACATCCCCGATGGCCCTTGTTCTGGCGAAATCCTTTATCTTCTGCCTTATGACATTGATACCCCTCTCATCACTGGCGTTAGTTTCCAAGGTACTCTGGCGCCATGCGCTTCCGAAAAGTTCTTCAGATATGCAAAGCGCAACAGTTGTCTTTCCGGACCCTGGGGGTCCAGCATAGAGCATATGGGGTATGTTTCTTTCCTTCACGAAGACTTTTACCCTCTCGACTACATGGCGCTGGTTGATGACATCATCTAGCTTTCTCGGCCTGTACTTCTCAGCCCATATCTCGAGGCTATCCATTCTCTACCTACCGCCAACGCTAAAGCTAATTAAACCCTACCGATTAAATCCTTTCCCCATAAAAGGGTGCCGTAACCTTAAGCCTTCCACACCCCTCCTTTACGAGGCTTAGCATGGAAAGGCTCTGATCCCGAGGATTCCATAAAACCTTCCTTAAAGTCCTACGATGCCTTACGTGGTTATAGTAGCCTTTCAGGCTTCCAAGTGTATGCGTGGCTGAAGGGCTTATGGCATATGCAAAGGAAGTAATTTTAAATAAAATAATGGAAAAGGAGGAAGGAAATTTATTTAATTTTCTCGGTATGTTAATGCCGCGATAGACTATTTCAATCGATATTGGTTTAGTAACCCCTCATCCAGCATCTGCTTTAGAGAATCCCTAAAGGCGTTTACGGTAAATTCGATATCAGTCTCCGTATGGGCAACCGAAAGAATAGCCCTTTGGCCCATAAAGTGAACTCCGCGGTTTATCATTGCCTTGTTAAGGGCACCATCTCCAGGGTTTCCAAGCAATTTCGAAAGGCGGGCCAAGTCATCGAAACTCGATACTTTTATATCCTCTGGAGAGATGCCGAAACCTATGTTGACGATGGAGGGACTTCCTCCCCAAGCCATTCCCTTGATTCTAAGTTCATCGAAGACCTCGTTAAGTCTTTTTTTCATTTTTTCTCCAAGGGCATTTACGTATGGATTTACTTTTCCCTCTGCTATGATACCGAGACAAGCATTCCCTGCGGCAGCACTTTGGGGATTGGCATTAAAGGTTCCTGGATGTGGAACCTTTCCTAGGCGACTCCTTTTTGGAGCCAATTCATAGTCCAACATGCCCATGATATCCCTTTTACCCGTTACGGCCGCTCCTGGATAGCCACCACCTACAATTTTCCCTAAGGTTGTAAGGTCTGGAATAATACCATAGGCTTCCTGAGCCCCACCAGGGGCATCCCTGAAGCCCGTTACTACCTCATCGAAGATGAGAACCGATTGGTATTTCTCAGTAAGGCTTCTGAGCTTTCTCAAGAAGTCCCCTTCCATAGGCACATGGCCCATGGAGGCTCCACTTGGCTCGAGAATAACCCCCGCAACATCACCGCCTTTCATAGCGTCCTCAAGGGCTTCAACATTATTTGGCGGAATGACGACAATGTTTTGGAGGGCTTCTTCCGGGATACCTGCGCATCCGCCGCCGGCCTTGTAGGGTGCCTGATATCCTGGAAGAAGGTAGTCATGCCATCCATGGAAGTGTCCTGCAAACCTAACGATCTTTTTACTTCCAGTGTAAGCCCTAGCAAGGCGCAAAGCCATAGATGTGGCCTCGGTCCCTGAGCTTGTGAATTCGACAAAACCTCCTCTAGCACTCGGGACGAGCTTTGTAATCTTCTCGGCCCATTGGATTTCTAGCTCATGAGAAGCACCGTAGTGGGTCCCCTTCTTAGCCTGATCTAAAACAGCTTCGGTAACGATAGGATGCAAATGCCCCAAGATGAGAGCACCATGGCCCATCCAGTAGTCTATGTATTCGTTTCCGTCCACATCCCACTTTCGGCATCCCTTAGCCCTAGTAATGTATATTGGGAAAGGCCTCATGTATCTAGAATCATGGGTTACGCCTCTTGGAAAGAGATTTCTAGCCTTCTCGTAGAGGGCCTTCGATGTCTTATGCCTTTGCACATACTCCTCCTCTATCCTCAAGGTCTTTGAACAACCTTCCAAATTCTTTCACCATCCAGCTCCTATGTTTTCATCCTTTTTCTCCCTAAATGCTTTTCCTCAAGACATAGCTTTCATGTTTTCATTTGGCTTCTTCAGAAGACTCTATAGTAGCCGTAGAATTCATAATCCCTTTTCTCCACCGAGTTTCCGAATAGCCTTTTTCGGACTTGGCTCTATTATGAGAAACGGCTTTAGCAGACATAGATGAGATGGTTATAAGGTGGCCGCTGTTGAAATCACCGAACCACAGTCTTCCCCATATGAAACCTCTGCCAATAATTGGTATCGAATAGGTTTCGTAAACAGTGCTGGAAAAACATTATCCGAAATGGAAAGGGCTCGAGTTTGAAGTTCCCTATTAAAGGGTGGGAGATAATATGAGATGAAGATGGATTGCCCTTTGGGCTAGATCAAATTTCTTTAGCTTTGTGGCTAAATTATGGTTTATAGGTTATGGGAGCGTTTTCAGTCTCCGAGTCATGGAGCTGTTTCCGAAAGTTTCCTAAATCGACCATTTTGCCGTTCAGAGACGGAAGGGAAAATCCGGAAAAAAGAATTAAGCCATAAAGCATTTCTTTGCCTTTTCTCCAATAGAAAGTTATTCAAAACCTTGATTCGGCTCTTTGCGATTATAAAGTCCCTTTTGAGCGAAATTTCCCACATCGATAGTTTGGAGAAACCTTTTGCTTTAGGACGGCGCAGAAGAGGGCGCCTTTTCTTGTCTTAGCATTTACACAGTTATCGCATGACCTCTGGACGGTTGTCATAGACATCCCATTAAAAATTCGAGAGGAGAGATTTCAATTTTACGATCTAAATTCTTTGAACCCATAGGAAAGGAAAAAACCTTTCATTGAACCATGGTAATGTAGGCCTCGTCCGTTTTCTTCCAATTATTGCATAAGTTTTTTGACACTTTTAAGAAAAAGGTAGTGGTGCCCTCCATTTTGGATCATATGGGACATATTTCAAGGAATGTGTACGCTTATCTCGAGGAGCGAAGGGATAGAGAACCGTAAAGAAGAATGTCAGAATGCTGGGCTTAATAATGACAGAATCTTTAAGAAAATATGGTGGTTAGGGGATCCGTTCACGAGATTAAGGCCCGGGAGGATCGAAACTTTCATGGGCAACATTGAGCGAATGCTAAACCCTGATACAGTAGCCTTAATCGGAGCTACGGAGCGAGAAGGCTCTGTAGGTCAGGCAATCATGAAGAACCTCCTCCTAGGGAGGGATCGAAGACGAATATACCCGATTAACCCAAAGAGGGAGGAGGTTATGGGAATCAAGTGCTATCCGAGGATATCGGAGGTCCCTGAGCATGTAGACCTAACTATAATCGCAACCCCTTCCAAGACCGTTCCAAGTATCGTTGATGAATGCGGAAGGGTGGGAGTTGATGGTTGCATCATCATCTCCGCAGGTTTCCGTGAGATAGGAGAAGAGGGATTAAAACTTGAGGAGGAGATTAAACAAATCCAAGCCAAATACGACATTCGAATACTAGGACCGAACTGCCTAGGTTTCATACGACCTCACACAGGACTCAACGCCACGTTTCTGAGGGATCATCCGGAGCCTGGTTCCATTGCCTTCCTATCCCAAAGCGGAGCCCTTGGTTCAGCCATCTTGAACTGGGCTGTCAATGCCCATATAGGCTTTAGCTTCTTCGCCTCCTTAGGCTCCATGCTCGACGTGGATTACGGTGACCTGATAGATTACTTAGGAGAAGATCCTGCTACTAGAAGCATTATCATATACATGGAAAACGTCGGCAATGCAAAGAAATTCATGAGCGCTGCAAAGGGTTTTGCGAGAACAAAACCTATCATCATCATAAAGGGAGGGAAGCATGCTACCGGCGCCGTCGCCGCCCAATCTCATACTGGTGCGATGGCTGGAGCCTTCGAAGTATATGACGCGGCCTTCAAAAGGGTAGGAGTCGTAAGGGTTGACGAAATCGCCGATTTATTCAACTGTGCCAGTGTCCTTGATTCGAGGCGCCTTCCTGCCGGTCCAAGGCTCGCAATTCATTACGAATGCAGGGGGGCCAGCAGTCATGGCAGCCGATTCCATCGCTGATCTAGGGTTGGAACTCGCCGTGCTTTCTGAGGAGACGAAAAAGGTCTTGGATGAGCAACTTCCCCCTTATTGGAGTCATGGAAACCCCATCGACATCCTTGGGGATGCTGATGTGAAAAGGTATGAAATGGCTTTGAGGACATGCCTTTTTGATTCCAATGTGGACGCTGCCATAGTCCTCTATACGCCACAAGGCGCTGCCTCTCCGAAAGAGCTGGCGGAGATTATCGTAACGATGGCCACTGATAGGAGGAAGCCTATCCTTACGGTTTGGATGGGTGAGAGTGACGATATCAGAGAGGCGAGGGCGATTTTCTATAAGAACGATATTCCCACCTATCCAACACCTGAACAAGCAGTCAAGACATACGCTTACATGTATAAATACCAAAGGAATCTGGAGCTTCTCTATGAAACGCCTGCAGAGCTACCTGTTGATCTTTCGCCACCAAAGAACCACCTAAAACTTCTGATCAGGAAGGCTTTGAAGGATGGAAGGAGAATGCTGAGCCAGGATGAAACTGACAGGTTCCTCGATGCGTACGGAATTCCTAGGGTTAGGGGTGCCCTAGCGAAGAATTTGGACGAGGCAATAATGATAGCATTCCAAATAGGATATCCCGTGGTTCTCAAGATATCCTCCCCAGATATCATTCATAAAACAGATGTGGATGGCATAGTTGTCGGAATCGATTCCAGCGATAAGCTTAAGGAGGAATTCGAAAGGCTCTTGGAAAATGTACGAAAGAAAAAACCTGAAGCGAAGATCGAGGGAGTTTACGTTCAAAAGATGCTCAAGAAAATCGATTACGAACTAATATTGGGGTCAAAGAAAGATAGGGACTTTGGAGCCATCATCCTCTTCGGTCTTGGAGGCATAGGAGTCGAGCTTTTCAGGGACTTTTCCATCGGGCTTCCCCCACTTAATCAAATCTTGGCAAGGCGTGTCATGGAAGAGACGAGGATCTACAAGACCCTTTCTAAGGGCCTTAGGAATGGGCCTCCAGCGGACTTAAGATCCCTTGAGGAAATTATGGTACGATTCTCAAACATGATTGTGGACTTTCCAGAGATTTTGGAGATGGATATAAATCCCTTAGCCATTTCGGATGGAAAAGCCTTCGCCCTCGATACGAGGATCCTTCTTGATCCCAACGCCTCTGAATATTCGGAGCCCTACCCGCATCTAATGATCGTTCCTTACCCTACAAAGTATGTTACTCCATGGAGGCTCAAAGATGGAACGGAAGTCATTCTAAGACCTATAAAGCCCGAAGATGAGCCCATAGAGCTAGAGTTTATCAGGGGACTTTCAGAGGAAACAAGCCGATTCAGGTTCTTCCAGATTATTAAGGATCTCCCCCATGAAGCCCTTGTAAGGTTCTGTAATATAGATTACGATAGGGAGATGGCTTTCATAGCAGAAACAAGAGAGGGTGATCGGAGGTTGGAGATCGGAGTTGGGCGTCTCATCATCGAACCTAACCGGAGAGGGGGAGAGTTTGCTGTTGTGGTGGCGGACAAATACCAAAGAAAGGGCCTCGGAACAAAGCTAGTAGATATGCTCATCGGAGTGGCTCAGGAGAAGGGGCTAGAAAGCATCTTTGGCATTATCCTACCAGAGAACAAAGGCATGATACGCTTATGCGAGAAATAGGGCTTCCAATTAGAAAAGAAACCTGATGGAATTATTGCTGAACTCAAGCTGAAGTAGCCTTCAATGGAATCCTTCCCAGGACGAAAATGAAGTCCCTTAGCCCTTTCCTCCCCTCTAAAACTTTGGGAATCAACGGCGCTCTATTTCATTTTCTATTCTATTGTTGCATGTTTCGCCCTCATTTCTGCCTCAGATGTTTCCAGCCTTTTCATAAGTTCTACAACAACGGCGTCTAGGAAGATCATACAGGTGTCCTCGAAGATCGTTCCAAGGGGGGCGAGGGGTTCATGCTCTCCCAACAGCTGCCTTGAGAAATATTCATCCACCTCCCTGGGCTCCCTCCTCCTTCCACGAATGACGACGATTTTCTCAGCCATTTTCCCTAAGGATGAATCGGGAAAGCTTGTGATTGCAAGAACCTTAGCATTGGCCTTTTTAGCTATGGCTGCAGCAGTAACAGGTATGGTTGTAGATCCGGATCCTGAAATGACGATGACAAGATCTCCCTTCCCCATGGCAGGAGTTATGGTTTCCCCTAGGACATAAACGTCGAAGCCGAGATGCATGAGGCGCATGGCAAAGGCCCTTCCGACGAGCCCGCTCCTTCCAACCCCAACGATCAATACTTTGTTGCCTCTAGCCTTTGTTATTACGAGAGTATTCAACATATCTTCGACTTGGGATGGATCTATGGCTTCAAGGGCACTTCTAATGCTATCAAGGATCTCTATTGATGACTCCTTTACGGAGTTCAAATCGACATCTACTCCACAAAATTTTTTCACTAATCAGGGTTTAAAAACCTTCTTTGTAGAAAATGGAAAGAGAGCTTCGATAGTTAAAGTTTCACGAACCGTGCATTACTCTTCCTTTATCTTGACGATCTAAATGCCTAATATTCGCTCTTATTATGGGAAGATTGAGGCATGGAAAAAGGATCTATTAGGATAGTAACCAAAAATTTCTTACAAAAATCCCCTTCTTAAGGCCTCCTATGAAAGTTTTCTTAGTATATTTTCAATAAACGCCCTTCCCTGCTTGAAGGCTTCCAAGCCCTTTGGGGTAATCTCGTAGTACCTTCGTTCTGGCCTTCCTGAAACTTCCATGCCATTACCTTTTTTCACAAGTCCTTCCTTGGCCATCCTGTAAAGGACAAAATAGACGGTGATGGTTGCTGGAGAGAAGCCAAACCTTTGCTTTAGGGACTTTTTCACTTCATAGGCATACATAGGCTTCTCTGAGAGCATTTTAAGGATATATATCCAAAGGTTTTCTATCGTGAGCTTTCTAGTAAGTCTAGTAAAGGCCAAGGGACCTCTCTCCTAGTTTCATCGCCATACCAGCAAAAATCGAAGCCTAATAACGTCTCGATAATTTTCGCTCATCTTTAGAGCGAACCTTTACAATCCTATGGAAAATGGCACAGGATATGCAGTAATTCCTCACGATCTTTTGGCTCCCGATGTATGCTCCTTGGGCCCTTAATTCCTTCGCTAGCTGGGGATCTAAGAGTGAAACATTTGTAGTAACCCTTTTTACCTTATCCCTTGGAACAAGGGCTCCACAGGCGCTGCATTGGACGAGTTCACTCCTTCCCTTTCCGCCCCCTCCCCTTCCTCCAGATTTACGCTTCTTAGGCATTTGGATCCTCGCTCGGTCTAAGAATAACATACAAGAGTAAAAAGGTTGCGGAGCGAATATTAGTTTTAGTTAGTGACTGAAAAGATCTGCCCATGCTATAATTTTTATCTTTCAATATGGTTTTTCAGAGCAAAGGTCCTTTGAGAAATGCCAAGCCTTGTCGTCGTTGGACATATAGCCCTCGACTTTATACGAATAACAAACCTACCATCTAAGCGGACGGTTGGGGGCACTCCCACCTATGCTGGACTTGCAGCTCGGAGGATGGGCTGTTCGGTGAGGGTAATATCAAAGGTGGGAGAAGATTTTCCTGACGAGTATGTCCTTTGGCTTTCTAGGAAGGGTCTTGATCTTTCCAGCCTTGTAAGAGTGAAGGGAGCCAAAACGACAAGTTTCGAGCTTTCTTATGAGAATGGGAATCGAAACTTGAGGCTTTTGGGGCTATGCGAGCCGATAAGACCAAAAGACATTCCAAAGGATCTAAAGGCGGATGCGATTCATCTCGGACCTATAGCCCAAGAGATTCCTGATGAGACCTTAAGGCTTCTTTCGAATCTAGCACCATGCCTTTCATTGGATCCTCAGGGTTACCTTCGATGCTTCGATGAAAGGGGAGTTGTGAGGGAAGCCCTATGCTTCGACCAAGAGCTATTGAAACATGTGAAGATACTAAAGGCTTCGAGCAGGGAGGCCTTCCTAATTACTGGCTTTAAGGATCCTTTAAAGGCTTGTCTAGCCCTATGGGATATGGGACCTAAAACCGTCATTGTGACAGGAGGTGCTAAAGGAACCATAGTCCTTGAGGAGACCAAGGAAGCATATATGGTCCCATCTTGGCCCTCTAAAGTTGTAGACCCAACAGGGGCTGGAGATGCCTTCATAGGAGCCTTTTTAGCAGAATACATCTCTGGCAAAGATGTCCGATGGTGCGCTTGCGTAGGAGCCTCCATGGCAAGTTTTGTTATCGAAGGATATGGACCATCCATGTTTGGCTCGAAGGCCGAGGTTTACGATCGGGCTGAACGGCTCTTGAAAGGTGTTAAAAAAGTCGGATAAGCTTGAAAGCTTAAAAATGATGGAAGATTAAAACTTGAAAAGGCTTTAAAATGGCGATTCTATGAAACTCCATCGCAGTTTTGGATAACAGTCTAAACGGTAGTGCTAAAGACATTGGAATGTTTTGATGGAGATATCGGATCTAAGGGTGGGGAAGATCCGCTATCAAAATCAACATTAAACATGGTTTGCTGACAAAGATGCTTAGGCTAAATCCCCTTTTGGTTTTTAGTGGCACTCCAATCCTTTTCAGCGTTTGGAGGATTCAAGGGCTTAGAAATAGAAATTGAATTGATAAGAAATTTTGATGGCCAACCCTATGCATATGTGGTGGACATCAGCTCATAGGCATAGATTTGGGCATGAGATAATAGTCATTTCGGAAGGAGGATCTTCGAGTTTTTTATCGAAAGGAGATTTTTAGGGCAACCTCATTTTTAAAGACCTTCCGGAGATTAAAGATGTTTACGAATTCTTTAAAGAAAAGGTTGAGAAGATTCCAGAGGGCCTTCAGCCCCTAGTTCGATCAGAAAAGATCGAAGTTGAGGGGTTTTTAGACACCTCATAAGCCCCTATACGGCTTTCAATTTAATCCTCATCCAGAATGCCACGACGAAGAGCATCCCCATGAAGGAGTACCCTTGAAAATTTCCAGAAATAGCAAAAGATTTTAAGTTTTCCTACCTTTCTTAAGACAAAGAGCAAGAAGATGGGATTAGGATTAGAAGAAACATGTATAAGATGGCCTGGTCTCATAATCCTGAAGGGATGATGGACGTTAGTATGCCATGGCTATGTATGCGAAAATGCCGGCCCTTCGGCCGCAAACGATACACTTTGCATCTGGATCGGGTTTTTCATCAACACCAAATCTAACTCCTCTCACTTCGGCACCAGTGGCTTCTCGAATTCTCTGGGCACAGGGTTCGCCATCCATTTCGATGGAACAGAAGGGGGCCTTGAATATGCCAAAGTGCTCTTCCATGGCGTCCCTCAGCTCCTCGAAGCTTTTTACCTCCTTTAAGCTTTGCTGAAGCCACTTTTCGGCCCTTTCCCTAAGGTTTTCGAGGATCGCTTCCCCCTCTTTTTTGATCTCAGCCTCGAGCTGTTGGATAGGCACCTGGCGCCTCGTCCTCGTATCCCTACGGAAAAGGGTGACATATCCTCCCTTCACTTCAATGGGTCCGATTTCTATTCTTAATGGTACCCCTCGCATTTCCCAGTAGTAATATTTGGCTCCTGGAGTTTTTTCACTCATATCCAATTCGACCCTAAAGCCATTTTCTTTGAGCCTTGTGGCGACTGCGTGGCATTGGGATTTTACATCCTTGCTTGTTTCCTCACTCGTCGCAGTGATCGGAATGATGACGATTTGTACTGGTGCGACAGAGAATGGAAAGATAAGACCGTTATTGTCTCCATGGATAGATATAAGAGCCGCCATGATTCGCCAAATGCCAGGTCCATAGCATGTTTGATGAACGTACTTACGCTTCCCTTCCCTGTCTAGAAACTGGATGCCAAAGGCCTTTGCGAAGTTCTCTCCAAGGTAATGGGTTGAGGCGATCTGGTTCAGGTTGCCATCGGGCATAAGGCAGTCTGCGGCATAGGTGTGGATGGCTCCCTTAAACTTATCCCATTGGGGTCTTTGAAAGAAGATGAAGGGTATCCCTAGCTTTTTATGAAGGACCTCCTCGGTGATTTCCATATCCTCTTCAACCTGCTTCATAGCTTCCTCTTGACTCGAAAAGGCATCATGGGCCTCTATCCAAAGGAATTCCCTTCCTCTGAGGAGGGGCTTCGTTGCCTTCGTCTCGTATCTAAAGACTGTGCAGGACTGGTAAAGCTTTAAAGGCAAATCGGAAAAGCTCCGAATCCATAGGGCATACATTTGGTAAAAAGCCGTTTCTGATGTAGGTCTCAAAGCTAGCCTCTTCTCAAGTCTCCTATCGGCTGCATGGGTAATCCAGAAGACCTCCGCCTTAAAGCCCTCCAAGTGCTCCTCTTCCCTTCGAAGGTTCTCCTCCGGTATCACTGTAGGGAAAAGGACGGGCTTATGCCCACGACGCTCGAGGGCATCCTCATACATGCGGTAGATTTCTTTGAAGGCTATCATGGACCATGGCTTATGGACGATGAAACCCTTCACATTATATCGATCGTCTATAAGGTCTGCCTCTCTGATAATGCGATTGTACCATTCTGAGAATTTCTTCTCCTTTGGCACGTTGAAGGTTACCTTTTCCTTCAACATCGATCTACCCTCTTCGTTAAAGGACCCTAGCTAGGGTTTTTGAATCTTATGGCTCTATAAAAACCTCTTTAGGTATGGAGTTCCTATGGCGGATCCAATAGTGGCTTCATACTTTATTTCAAGCTTTAACTTGAGTCTCATCAATCTCTATGTCTATCCTAGTTTTTGATTGTTCAAGGACTATAATGATTGTATGTTTTTGCACATTTTTTATTTCACTCTCGATCAGAAAATTTGTTAATGAATAGGCTTAACTATATAAGCATGAGCCTTTCAAGGCCTTTCACATGCCTTCTTCTTATCTTTATTAAATTATCGAAAGTTAAGAGACCATATCCATACTTGGAATTTCAATCGCAGAAATTCCCATTAAATAGAAAATAAAATCCAAAAATTGTATCGATAGAAACTTTCTCAGGCTTCCAAGGAAATGGCTTGAACAATTTTGCAATTATAATGGAAACTTAAGGGGCTTGACTGGCCTTTCTATACTGCGCCAAAAATTCTAAAACAATTCTATCTTCCTTTACGATCTTATAGATCCTCGCTATTTTTTCTATCCATTTTTCTATAAGCAACTTACCTTTCCATTCTGATGCCTTTCTTGGATCGCCTATATAGCCTTCTAAAGCATAACTAATCCAATCAACATTAGTTTCAATTCCCTCGTTTTCCAAGGATATACCAGTCCTCGCCCTTCCTTCCAAGTAGCTTAATCGGACGCCTTCGGGATTCAGAAATAGCATGAAGCTCGTCTCTATTTCACAGGCATGCTCTATAGGATCCGTTTCCCTTACTTTTTCGATTTCATCCCGAATGGGAGACCAGGGCTCAGTAACGGAGTATAAGGCGATGTTAAGCCCTTTATCAAGGACATCCCGCATCAGAAGTCTCAGAATTCTTCTATTACCGCCATGACCATTCAAGATAATCAGTTTTTTAAAGCCATTTCTCGATACCTCAGAGCATATTTCCTCGATAAGCCTCAATAAAGTTTCCGCCGATATGGAGATGGTTCCTGGAAAGTGCTTATTCTCTGGTGCATAGCAATATGCAAGGGGAGGCAATACAATGGCTTCCTCAAGCTCTGAGGCTTTTAGGGCTACTTCATATATAATCATTGTATCCGTTCCCAAAGGTAGATGCGGACCATGGATTTCTATACTTCCTAAAGGCAAAACAACTGGCAAATTTTTATCCAAGGACTTTATTTCTTTCGAGGTTGCCTCATCCCACTTAACCATGAAGAACGCCACAATGATAATCAAAGCCCGAGATAAAAACTGCGCACTTCATACATTCACCAAGGAAAATGCCTTTAGCTATTTTCACCTCCCATCGTCCCAAATCTTTTGTGAAGCTCTCCTTCTGCTTTTCATCATCTTTAAAAAACTACATATTTATTTATCCTTATCCTTTTGTAACGGAAAGGAAGCCGAAGAAGGCTGGAGAAGACAAGAAGAAAGTGGGTTGGGCTATATGAAATGGATCATCACAGCTGCATGGCCCTATGTCAACACCATTCCTCATCTTGGAACTTTCCTCCAACTCCTTACTGGCGATGTTTTCGCCCGCTACCGAAGGCTCAAGGGTGATGAGGTTCTATACGTTTCTGGTTCTGATGCTCATGGAACACCGATTTTAATCGCTGCTGAGAAAGAGAAGTTAGCCCCCGAGGAAATTGCCTTTAAATACCACAACGAATGTCTAAGGCTTTTAAAAGACTGGAGAATTCAATTTGACAACTATACGATTACCCATAACCCAACTCATTTTAAATTTTGTCAGGAGTTCTACCGTCGGCTGTATGAGAAGGGCTATATTTACGCAGAAAAAAGTCTTCAAACCTACTGTGAGCGAGAAGGCCGCTTTCTTCCAGATAGGTATGTCGAGGGGACTTGTCCCTACTGTGGATCCCCGGGGGCCAGGGGTGATCAATGCACAAACCCTGCCTGCGAGAGGCTCTTAACGCCTACAGAACTCATAAATCCGTACTGTGTAACCTGCAAAAGCACACCTGTCTTAAAGGAAACGGTCCATTGGTATTTCGATCTTCCAAGGTTTGCGGAAAGGCTTAGGAAGTTTCTGAAGGCAAACAAGCACTCGACAGAATCGGCCAAGGAATTCTGTTTCAAGATTTTGGATGAAGGCTTGAAGCCCAGACCTGTGACAAGGGACCTAAAATGGGGAATTCCGGCCGAACCGGCCTTTGAGGGGGCAAGGAACAAGGTCCTGTATGTTTGGGCAGAGGCTGTGTTAGGCTACATAAGCGCAACAATCGAATGGGCTGAAAAACGGGGAAATCCTGAAGCCTGGAAGGACTTCTGGTTCGATCCTGAGACACGAACTGTCTTTTGTATAGGCAAGGATAACACGATCTTCCATCTTATCATCTTTCCAGCCCTGCTAATGGCATCTGAGGAACCTTATGTTCTTCCATATGCTGTAACCGTTACTGAATTTCTCATGTATGAGAATAAGCCCTTCTCAAAATCCAAAGGCATTGGAATCTGGGCTGATGAGGCCCTTAAGCTTGCTCCCGCTGACTATTGGCGCTTTATTCTTATCGTGAACAGACCCGAAACGAGGGATACGAACTTCACATGGGAGGACTTCGTGGAGCGCGTCAATGGAGAACTGAATGATAACCTTGGGAACTTCATCCATAGGACCCTTACCTTCATCCATCGATACTTTCAGGGAAGGATTCCACCATTGGATTCCTTGGATTCTGACGACAGGGAAATCCTAGATGCCATAAACTCAACGGCCCATTTGGAGGAGGAGCTTCTCGATAGTTTTAGGTTCAAAGATGCCCTTGAAGCTGTTCTATCCCTCAGTAGGAAGGGCAATGCTTACCTATCCCTAAGGGAGCCATGGCACCTTGTGAAGACCGATAGGGCTGCTGCAGCTACGGTCCTTCATATCTCATCCCTAATTGTCAAGGCTTTAGCCGTTCTTCTAGCACCTTTCATGCCAGAAACATCGGATAAGATTTGGAAAACCCTTGGTTTTCCTGGGAGCATATACGAGGCTGGTTTTAGCGCAGCCTACGATTTGTCCCTTCCAGTCGGTCAGATGATCCAAAATCCCGTACCTCTCTTTAGCAAGGTAGATGCCAAAGAACTTTCCAAACGCCTTAAGGTGATTCGGTCGAAGCAAGCTTAAGGCACAAAAAGAAAAAGAAAAAATATTCTTGGACCTATGTCATCGATTGTCCATGTTTAGGATAGCCTTTTAAGTTTTCTATGAGATGAATCGACTCCATCGTGCCGCAAGCTCATCTCGCAAAGGCCTGTAAACCTTCTCGTAGAAGGACTTCTGGGAAAGAAGCACATCCCTATCGAATTGTTGGAGCAATTCGATGGCTTCTTCCCATACTCTTCGAAAAGCTCCTCCGAAGCGGGCTGCGATCTGCGCATCGAAATCCTCAACCGTCTGGGGCTTTCCTCCGATTGTGAAATACGTACGTCCCCCTATGACCGTTTTATAGGCAACTTCATCGCCCAAGTAGTAGAGATCTTGAGCCTCTATGATGGGCTTTTCCCTAATGGATTCGCGACTTCTTCTGGGTGGAAGGCTTCCCTTAAAGCCTTTTTTTGCTGCCGCGTAGAAAATAGCCCTATTCAACCCCCAGCTCAAGGCGAGATCTGGAGGTAAACCTAAAACGAAGGCCCTGGCTGCCTGAAGCACTGCCATTACTTGAAAGCGGCCGATAGCCAAAAAGAACCTCGCTTCCCTTTGCTTTTGCGAAGGCCTGTAATCAATCTTGGAAGGCTAGCTTCTAAGGTGAAATTTTTGATGCTTGCTCTCCACGCATGCCCCAGTTCGTCTTCGGAATATCGTGGATAATTATATTAAGATGCTCAGCCTTTATACCAATATCTTCGAAGGCCTTCGTTATACCCTTTATGAGTTTCTCCTTCTGCTCTTCCGTCCTTCCAGCCCACATTTCGATTATGACTACGGGCATATCCCTTCACCCTTTCGCTCTCATATCATATCATCGCCTATTAAAATTTGGGTCATTCGGTTGTTGGATGATGCCCCAATAATTCGTCCTGGCCTTCTAACTTTTACCTCGAAATTAAAGAAAATAAGAAGAGCTGAAAACTGGACTATAGATAACCTTAAGGAATCCTTTGGAATGTAGACAAGGACTCGGCAGGGCACCATAGCTCCTTCATGCGATAAGATAGAGGACCTTTACCTCGCCTTCCGTTGTTTTGCCATTCCAAACATCTGGGAATCGTTAAACCAACCCTGAGGTAGGGCTATGCTAAGTTCTCAAGGCCTAGACTTCTTGCGTAGCTCAGAGCCTCGGAATATTCTTCGGCTCTCAGAGGTCGCCTCAACTCGGCTCGTTCGAAGGCCCTCCAATGGGGCCGGTATTGATCCATGAGGTTTACCCTTACCCATGGGCCGAGGTTTTTTGCAATCCATTCGAGAATGGGCTTGGCGCAGCAATCTTGATGTTCAGGTAGCAAGAGAATCCGTATAATAAGTTCACCGGACTTCAGGGCCAGAAGATGGTTTCTCTGACAGGCTTCGACATAACCAGGAGCTGAGGAAATGGCCTCGGCACAAAGGTTGCTTCCATATTTATAATCAAGGAGGTAGACATCTATGAAACCCATCAAGATGCGGGCTGTTTCGGGACTGTAATAGCTATTGCTGTTCCAAACCGTAGGAACGTTAGTTTCCACATATCTAAAGGCTTCGATCCAAGCATGGAGCCAAGGCGTCGGGGAACCGCCAACCATATTGATGTTCCTGGCGCCAGACTTCCGTAAAGATTCAATCAATTGGGCGAGCTTTCTTGAAGTGAGGG
This sequence comes from Candidatus Bathyarchaeota archaeon, assembly GCA_018396395.1. Classification (GTDB taxonomy): domain Archaea; phylum Thermoproteota; class CALKCG01; order B24; family JAGTQN01; genus JAGTQN01. The sequence goes on from JAGTQN010000015.1 coordinate 20,418, forward strand.
GATCCCCAGCCTCGAATCTTTGCGATATAGTCCAATTCTGGCAGTGGATACATGTAAGGTTGCAACCTATGCTGAAAATCGTTCCACTTGGGACGAGCTCCGGCTCTTCTCCAAGATGGTGAAACGCCGAGGAAAGAAGGAAAGTGGTTCCGCATTGACAAAAGCCCAATTCGCCCCTTTGGCGATTAACCATGCAACGCCTTTCACAAAAATGGCAGCTCTGAAGGATTCTGTGGGCAATCTCAGCCTTCAGATCCAAGTAAGAACACTTGGGCTTAGGAAGATCCTCTAAGCGTAGCCTTCCTGAGTCCAAAAGCTCCTCGGTTTCGAAGTACTTCGCTGTTACTTCCTCATGGAGGCTCCAAAGATCATTGAGATCCTCGCTTCCATCAAAGGAAGCCTCTATTCGCTTTGCTATCATAAACTTTGCCCACTTCTTATCTTGGAAAACATCAAAATACCTTCCCAAAGCCCTTGTTAGCTTGGGATCCTTTAATACCCTTAAGGCATCGGGACGAGCCAAAAACCAAGTCATCCTAATCGAGTTATAGTAAGAAAAGCCTTTCAATAAGGTTTCTTCAATTTTGAGAATCCTAATAGAATTTTTGGAAAATATCTTCGTCCACTCCTTACTTATCTTCATCCATCAAGGCAATTGGAAACCGATGAAAGGATTCAGGCGATTTTTACGTATAGCCACTTAATTTGGATCTTGAAAAGATGGAGGGCGACTTTTCATCCTTTATAGATCCTTAGATTCCATAAGGGAAAGGTAGTGGGCCAAGCATCCCTTCAGAGTCTTTCTTGGAGCCTTCCATGATGCTAGGCGCCTTTGAATTTCATCCTCAGGAACCTTGAGATCCATAAGCCTTCGTGGTATATCGATGGATATTATATCTCCATTCTTTACGGCGGCTATAGGTCCGCCCTCAGCAGCCTCGGGCGCCACATGTCCTACGCAGAGCCCCCTAGATGCCCCCGAAAACCTTCCATCTGTAATGAGGGCTACTGATTCGCTTAATCCGCGCCCTACGATGGCCGAAGTGGGACTGAGCATTTCCCTCATGCCAGGCCCACCCTTCGGTCCCTCATATCTTATAACGACGGCATCTCCCTCCTCGATCTTTCCATCTAAAATTGCCTTCATCGCATCTTCTTCACAATCAAAGACTTTAGCGGGGCCTTCATAGACCTTCATCTTCTCTGGAACAGCCGCTGTCTTTACCAAGGATCCTTTAGGGGCAAGGGTGCCCTTGAGAACAGCCATCCCTCCTTGTGGATGAAGGGGCTTTTTTAGTGGGCGTATAACTTCATGGTTTAGAACCCTTGCATCCGCTATATTCTCCCCAACAGTCTTGCCAGTAACTGTTAGGGCATCCAAGTGGATGAGAGCTGCTAGTTCCTTCATAACTGCTGGGACGCCTCCAGCCCTGTCAAGATCCTCCATATCATATTTCCCTCCAACCCCTATGAGGTCGCAGAGATGGGGTACCCTCCGACTAATCTCATCGAAAATTTCTATGGGAAGGTCCATACCCATCTCCTTGGCTATGGCTGGTAAATGAAGGGCTGTGTTCGTTGACCCCCCCAAGGCAAGGTCTACGGATATCGCATTTTCGAAGGCTTTGAAGGTCATGATGTCTGATGGCTTCAAATCCCTTTCAACAAGGCGAACTATCTCCTTTCCGGCCTTTCTGGTAACCATAACCCTTCTTGCCTCAGGAGCGGGAATTGTGGCAGTTCCAGGAAGGGCCATTCCTAGGGCTTCAGAAAGACAAGCCATCGTATTGGCCGTAAAGATGCCGTTGCAGGAACCGCATGTAGGAAAGGCTCTATCTTCAAGGGCTTTAAGCTCTTCTGGGCTAAGGATGCCTCGACTTGCCTTCCCTACGCCCTCCGTTACATTGGAAATGCCTACCTTCATTCCCCTGTAGCTTCCTGAAAGCATAGGGCCTCCTGTTACTACAATGGATGGGATGTCCAAACGTGCAGCAGCCATGAGCATTCCTGGCGTAATTTTATCGCAGTTCGTGAGAAGGAGAAGGCCATCGAACTGGTGGGCTTGAGCCATGATTTCAACAGAATCCGCTATGACTTCCCTAGAAGGAAGCGAATAGCGCATGCCCTCATGGCCCATGGCTATTCCATCGCATACGGCGATGGTGTTAAACTCGAAGGGTACGCCTCCAGCTTCCCGAATGCCTTCCTTTGCCACCTCCGCTAGGGCTTTAAGGTGGGTATGCCCAGGGACGATGTTTGTATAGCTATTGGCAATTCCTATGAAGGGCTTCTCAAGATCCTCGTCCGATATGCCAAGGGCCTTCAGGAGGCCCCTATGGGAAGCCCTCTCTAAGCCCCTTTTTATCTTATCGCTCCTCAAGATTCTCACCATGGTTAATCTCAAAATCGTTCTTTAAAGACCTTGTGGCTCGAAAAGCAAGCCTTCAACCGAAGGAATTTGAAAAAGGTAAAAGCCATAAAACCGCCTTTATTAGCCCTTAAAAAATAAAATAATTTCATGTTGGATGTATGGAAGATTCGAGGAGACTTTCCAATTTTAAGGTCCGGCATTGTCTATCTTGACAATGCGGCTAGTAGCCTAACACCCAGCCCGTTCTTCAAAAATGATGGAGTTTTACCACGAGTATAGGGCTAATGTCGAGGGGACGTCCATAGGCTTTCCCAACGGGTAAGTCAAGAATTTGAAGATGTGCATCGAAAGGTCGCGGAATCCATCCACGCCAAGTCTGAGGCGGAAGTTGTCATGACGAGGAACAACCACTGAAGGGATAAACCTTGTTGCCAATGGAATCGCATGGCGTAAGGGTGATAGGTTTTTGACGACCCTTCTTGAACATCACCCCAACTTCATCGTCTGGCTAAGGTTGAAAGGGCGCTTCGGGTAGAAGTCGATTTCATAAGGCCTTCGAAGGAAGGAGTCCTTGATCTGAGGGCTTTCGAGGAAGTTATCACCGAC
>JAGTQN010000016.1:0-173 GCA_018396395.1 Candidatus Bathyarchaeota archaeon
AAGGATTATAGGCCGAATGTTGATGCCGTTATACCGGTTCCCGATTCAGGGCGTTCAGCGGCAGCAGGCTACTCTATGGCTTCGGGAATCCCATTGAAGGAGGGCTTTCAGAAGGATCGCTATATGGATAGAAGGAGCTTCATAATGCCCGACCAAGAAAACAGGGAGGCGAT
>JAGTQN010000016.1:179-21894 GCA_018396395.1 Candidatus Bathyarchaeota archaeon
GAAGAAACTTAATCCCCTTCCATCCGTGGTACAAGGAAAACGCATTCTTTTGATAGACGATAGCATCGTCCGGGGAACGAGTATGAGAAGCTATGTCCAAAGCCTAAGGAAAAGGGGTGCCTTAGAGATCCATTTGGGCATAAGCTGCCCTCCCCTCATAGACTGGTGCCCCTATGGAATAGACTTTTATGAGGGGGAACTCATCGCAAGGAAGTTCCTTGGAAGACCCTTGGAGGAAATCTGCCACCTAGTAGGTAAGGAGCTTGGTGCCGACTCGCTATACTATAATTCCTTGGAAAATTTGATAAAGGCGATAGGATTGCCTAGGGAGGATCTTTGCCTCGGATGTCTAACGGGAGTTTATCCCCATAAGGTGAGGGTTGTTACGAGGGAGGAGAGGAAGCAATGACAGGAATCTTAGGCATCTATGCCTTCGATGAGCGCTGGAGGATCGCATCCTTCGGAAGGTACGGGCTTTTGGCCTTGCAGCATAGGGGACAGGAGAATGCAGGTCTTGTAACGCTTGGGAAAGCCTTTCAGGAATGCCGAGGCCAAGGCTGGGTTGAGGATGCAATAAGCGAGGAAAGGATTAGGGAGCTAAGGGGGCATATATGCGTTGGGCAAGTAAGTCCCAATGAGGTTCCTGAGGAATATATCCAGCCCTTGATGCTTAGAGGCTCAAAACCCTTGGCCTTCACGTTAGACGGAAGGATCTTAAGGATAGAGGGTTATCGTTGGAATGAAGAGCTGGGCTATGAGGATAACATCCTCAAGGCCCTTTCAGAGCATATGGAGGGCGAAAAGGATGCCCTGGAGGGCTTAAAGTCCTTTATGGCTAGATGCCGGGGAGGCTTCAGCTTCGTAGCCCTTCTATCGGATGGAACGATGCTGGCAGGAAGGGATCCCCTTGGCGTAAAGCCCCTAGCCCTTGGAAAAATAGGCTTCGATGCCGCAGTCGTGGCTTCGGAAACCTGCGCCACGGACACAATAGGCGAGAGGATGCCCGTAAGTCCCGCTGAGAATATAGAGCCTGGGGAACTGAGGGTTTTCACGCCCCTCTCGGCCCGTTCCGAGGGGCTCTTTAAAGGATGTTCAAGAAGGGCCTTTTGCGCCTTCGAATATGTCTACTTGGCGAGGCCGGATTCCTACGTGAACGACATCCCCGTATATGGCATAAGGAAGGCCATAGGGGAGATTCTTTTCAGGGAAGCTCCTGCGGAGGCGGATGTTGTCATAGGCGTGCCTGAAACCGCCATTCCCTTTGCCTATAGCTACGCTTACAAAAGCGGCCTACCCGTGGAGAAGGGCTTCGAACAGACGGGACGGAGGGTGAGGAGCGCCATCAAGCCTACCCAGTTTGAGAGACTGAAGGGTGTCCAGCTGAAGTTGAATGTGATTTCTGAAGCCGTAAAGGGACGAAGGATCGTCCTGATAGATGATAGCGTTGTCAGGGGTAATACCCTAGCCAATATCGTATATCTTATGAAGGAGAAGGGAGCTAAGGAGATCCATGTTCGCATCGGAAGCCCTCCCATAACGAGCCCCTGTCCCTTCGGAACCGAAGTACCGCCTGAGGACGAGCTCATAGGAAGGCATTTGAGCGAGGAGAGGATCGCAGAGGTCGTGGGAGCCGATAGCTTCCATTATCTAACCCTTGGAGGACTCTGCGAAGCCATAGGCCTTCCAAGGGATAGCCTCTGTCTAGGATGCTTTACAGGTATCTATCCGGAGGTTTAGGAAAGGAAAATGAAGGTTCTTCTTGTGGGTAACGCAGCAAGGGAACATGCTATAGCCGAGACCCTAACCCTTAGCCAAAGGTCCGTAAGGCTCTTCTGCATAGGCGAACTAGCCAATCCAGGCATAATAAGGCTCTGCCAGAAAACGGGTGGCGAGTTCTTCAGAGGCGATATAAACGATCCCGAGTTCGTGGCGAAGAAGGCTGATTCCATATCGCCAGACTTCGTCTTCGTGGGACCTGAGGAGCCAAACTTCCATGGAATTCCAGATACCCTTGAGGATAGGGGCATTCCATGCATAGGTGCCAAGAGGGCCGTCGCCGAGATCGAAATGTCCAAGGCTTCCATGAGGGACCTTCAGTGGGAGTATCGAATGCCAGGAAGGCTCTGGTACAAGAAGTTCAGGAGCTTCGAGGAGGCCGTTCCCTACATAAAGGAGTATGCCGAGAGTATCGCCCTGAAACCAGCAAGGCAGGCTGGGGGAAAGGGGGTTAAGGTCATCGAAGACTTTCAGGTATACCTCCAGGAGGAGAAGCGGGAGCTTAAGTTTGACCATGCCAAGACCATCGTAGACTTCATGCGAGCCTACGATGATGTGGAGTACAAGCTCCTCATCGAAGAGCGGGTATGGGGTCCCGAGTATACGCTCCAATGCTTCACGGATGGAAGATGCGTGAAGCCCATGCCAGCAGTCCAAGATAACAAGCATTCTTTTGAGGGGGATTTGGGCCCAGAAAGTGGGGGGATGGGCTCCATAGCCTGCGGTCCTAACCTTAAGGTTGCTGTGGATTCTGAGGAATCAATCCTGACGATGGAAGAGTATAGGGCTTCGGTAGAGATCGTGGAACGTATGATCGATGCGATCCAAAGGAAGACAGGGGAGCGTTACCATGGAGTCGTGGCAGGACAGATGATGCTTACATCCGTTTGGGGACCAACGATCATCGAGATGTACTCCCGCTTTGGAGATCCAGAAGCCGTGAACGTCCTCCCAATCCTTAAGAACGATCTCGTCGATGTGTGCGAAGCCATCATAGACGAGAGGCTCAACACTGTAAAGCTCGAGTTTGAAGATAGGGCGACGGTGGTGAAGGCGGCGGCCCCCGAGGGCTATCCGGAAAGGAGGGACCTTGCCAAGGGGCATCCCGTCTTCTTGGATGAAGAAGCCGTATCGAGGCTTGGCGTCAGATACTATTGGGCATCTGTGGATGCCCGACCGGGGGAGCCCCCACGTACAGGCGGCTCTAGGATCGCAGAATTCCTTGGTATAGGAAGCTCCATAGCTGAAGCGAGCGATTTGGCTGAGGGTGCCTTCGCCCACATAGAGCTCAAGGATGCCTGGAGGATCTTCCATAGAAAGGATATAGGCACGATGAAGACCTTGGAAAGGCGTATTCGCCTTGCAAGGCTCGCTAGGGATATCTATACTTATAAGGCAAGGAAGGGAGTCCTTGGCAAACGCCTTATATGGATTCCTGGAAAGGGCTTGATGGAGGCTGGATGATTTGGAGGGATCCGGACTTAAAGGACACCTTAGGGAGGGGCTAAGGTTTCTAGAAGAGGCAAGGGAGTTTAAGGAAAGTTTCGAGGCTAGGCTTTCGCCCTTAAGGGAGCTAAGCCCATCAAAGCCCTTCACTTATCTATCCGTAGGAGGGGGTGAACTTGGAGACCTTGTCGTCTCGGCGGCCAAACGCCTCTTGGGAGGGCCCAAGGGAGGCATAAGAACCGTAGTCTTCGATCGATATGATGGATGCCCAGCCCAGGATGTTGCGGACAGCTTTGAGGGCTTTGATATGATGAAGGGGGATCTCCTCGAGGCTCGGGTTAGGAAATACATTCCTAATCCTTCAGAATCCCATGCCATCTACCTTGAAATCGAGAAGATCGATACAAGGCGAATGTGCGAACTTGGCATTCGATATGGCTATAGGGTCATGTCAACGCCTTATGGTCCCCTTATCTGTATGGATCGTCACCTTACGAAGCTTATGTTCGATGAGCTCAAAGTTCCTAGGCTTGAATGGGCCTATGCAGAAAGTCAAAGGGAAATAGAGCTCATAGCTGAAGGCTTTGGGCTTCCCGTCATCGTAAAACCCATCATGACATCCAGCGGCCATGGAACGAGCATTGTAAGGACCCAAGAGGATCTGAAGAAGGCCTATCGCTATGCCCTGGAGCATGCCCGAGGAATCGGGGACAGGGTCATCGTAGAGAGATTCCTAGAGGACCTGAAGACCAAGGGTACCGAGATCACCCAGTTTGTTGTGAGGCACTTCGATGATGAGGGGGAAATCATAACGTCTGTTTTGCCCCCAGTTGAGCATAGAAGGCCTGGGGCGACTTACCATGAAAGCTGGATGCCTTCTACGATATCGAGGAAGGCTATCGAACGATGCCAAGAGAGTGCTAAAAAAATTGCAGAGCTCATAGGAGGCTTGGGGCTTTACGCCGTTGAGCAGTTCGTCATCGGGGACGAGGTCTATAACAACGAGGTTGCCAATCGCCCCCATGATACGGGAATGGTTACTCGTTGGACCTTGAACGCTGATGAGGGAGCTATCCAGCTTCTATCCACCATAGGGCTTCAGGTGACACCTTTCGATATAAGCCCCTCAAGACCTAATGTCTTCGGAGTTGCCCATGTGATACTGGCTCCGGATTTCGAGGGTGAAAGCGAAGGAGGCGCTGAAAGGGCTGTTTTAGGATGGATGGCGAAGGATGTAAAGGATTTCATGGCTAGGAAGGGCTATTCCGGCGACGTATGGTATTTCGGAAAGCCCACGGCCTATCCCCACAGACGTATGGGTTTGGCTGTGGCTTTTCATGAAAAGCTTGAGGAAGCCCGCCGAGAGGCTGAGGAGATAGCCCATTATGCTGAGGGAAAAATAATCTATTCTTAGTTTAGCTTAGCTTCTTTTCTAGCGATTTGCGGTGGGCTAAGCTAAGTCGGATCAAGTTAGGTAGATGGCATGGCATGGGATGGGATGGAATAGGATGAGAAGAAAAGTAGCGATAATCGTGGGAAGCAACTCCGATTCGGAAAAGGCTGAGGAGGCGATGAAGGTCCTCCAAGACCTTGGAATCGAGGGCGAATGCCGAGTCCTTTCAGCCCATAGGAACCCAGAGGCTTTGAGGGAATTCGTAAAAAAATCGGATGCTGAGGTTTTCATAGCCATAGCTGGGCTATCTGCAGCCCTTCCGGGTTTCATAGCAAGCTATACTCTGAAGCCTGTGATAGGCGTTCCAAGGGAAGTGAAGCTTGGAGGTCTCGATGCCATACTTTCCATCGTCCAGATGCCCTTCGGCGTTCCTGTGGCATGCGTCGGCTTGGATAATGCGAGAAACGCGGCCCTTCTCGCAGCCAGGATCCTTGCCATCTCAGATGAGGATCTTCGCGAGAGGCTTCTTCGTTTCCAGAAGGCCCAGAGCCAGTAAGGACTTAGGCAAATTAAAGGAAGGCCTGTTTAAGGGAGAAGAGCCTTTCCAAAACAAAAACCTACTCTACGCAGGTACGAACCTTTTCAAGTATTCAACGGCCTTCGCTTCGAGGTTCTCTCCCTCGAACCTTGGACTACCAAGATGTTCGGGGCATATGATTCCTTCGTATCCTATGGCTTCTAAAAGCCTGAGAGTTCTTGGTATATCTATGTCTCCCTCTCCAAGAAACACTTCCTCAAAGCGATGGGGGTACCTAAGCTTCTTCAAATCCCTAGCATGGGCAAAGAAGATCTTCTCTCCGAAGAGGGTTATGGCTTCGTAGGGATCGTCCCCCATCTGGAATAGACCTTGGCAATACGTAACGCCATTATAAGGGCTGGGAACTTCCTTCAGGAGCCTCATAAGGGTCCGCGTATCCCTTATGATCTTCCATGGATGATAGAAGGCATGGTTTGCGAGGCCCACCTTGGCCCTCTCAGCCCAATCCACAAGCTCCTCATAGCATTCTCTTAGCTTTCTCCAACACTCTTCCTCCTTCAAGCTACCAACTGGCCTGTCAACCTCAGGATAAATAAGGGCCGATCCAATACCGGCCTTACCGAGGGATTCAATGGTTAAGCATAGGGCCTCAAGCTCCTTCTCAGAACCAGGTTTCATGAGGAGGACCTCTTGGCTTGGCCATCTGCTTATTATCATCGTAGGCACCCTTATTCCCGATCGTTCTAGTTCAGCCTTGAAGGATTTCAAAGCTTCTGGGTCTGGGAAATGCTTTTCTTCATATCCCTGTATGGACGAGCATGCAAGGCAGACATTGGAGATGCCAAGCTGACGACAATACTGAACGAGTTTTTCTACGTTTCTTTCGCTAGAATGAATTCCGACCTTCAACCTTAAAGCCACCGAGTTACGAATATTTCCCTATTCTATTTTTAAACTTTGCTTATGATAGATACTCTTAAATCTATAATAACAAGGATTCTATAAAGAAAGATTATATCAAATATAGATGTCTACTAAAACTACAAAGCCTTGACTTGAAACTTTCTTAGCCTTTGCTAAATTCGATTTTGAAGGGATGCGAATCAAATTAAATAAAGAAAGATCAAAAATAGCTTTAAACGTTTAAACATGAAACATTACTTAATGGACATTAATCGTGAATTCGCTTCTCCCCAGTTAATAATGTTCCAGAAGGCTTTCACAAATTTTGTCCTTTCATTTTTGTCATCGATGTAGTAGGCGTGTTCAAAGACGTAAACGACCATAAAATTGGAAAGGAGGGATGGTTAATGTTGGCTTTTCTATCTGCATTATCAACGGCCCTTTCGTCTGTGGACAGAAGGCTAAAGCGGCCAACCCTAAGCCCTCGACGCTTATGGCCGCTTGGCTGGATTCTCTCCAAAACCCCTTTCAAAACTGCTTTGTGGCGTAATTCTTTTTTCCGGATTTTTCTTTTCTCTCTGAACGGCAAAACGGACGATTTTCGGAAAAGCCTCCATGATCCGGAGACGGAAAACGCTCCCTATTACCCATAAACTATAATAATCCAGAAAGCAACATTTTAAATAAACTTGAAGTTAAGAATTCCACATGGTCCAAAGAGGAAGACTTTTAATCCTAACCCATTCGGCAGGTTTCAGGCATAACTACATTCCTACGGCAGTAGAAGTCTTAACAAAGCTCGGTGAGAGGGTCGGAGAATTCGAAGCCTTCGCCACAGATGAGTGTTCTTCTATAACGACGGAAGGGCTTTCGGATTGGGACGCTATCCTCTTCCTCACGACGGGTGAGCTTCCCATGGATGAAGGCCAGAAGAAGGCCCTTATAACCTTCGTGAAGGCTGGGGGAGCCTTTATTGGCATCCACAATGCCACCGATACTTTCTACAAATTCCCTGGGTATGGCGAGATGATTGGAGGCTATTTCCAGGGTCATCCATGGACCCAAGAAATCTGGGCCATAGTAGAGGATAGCAACCACCCTTCTACAAGGCATCTCCCAAGGAGGTTCAAGGCTAAGGAGGAAGTCTATACGTTCAGGGATTGGAGTAGGGAAAGGACCCATGTCCTCATAAGTCTCGATAATAATTCTGTGGATCTAAGTAAGGGTACTAGAAGCGATCAAGACTACGCCTTGGCCTGGTGCCACAACTATGGAAAGGGACGGGTTTTCTATACGGCCTTCGGGCACTTCCCCCAGCTTTGGAGGGAGGAGTGGTTCCAGAAGCATATACTAGGGGGCATCCTCTGGGCCATGAGGCGTTTAGAATAGGCTAATCCAAAGATTGTTCCGTGAAAAAGATCAAAAAACCGCAAGGAAACAAGAAAGGGGCGTTTTCTTAGAAGGTTTGGAGAGGAGCCTCGTCAGAAACAAAGGGTTGAAGAGCCCCGATCCTATAATAACGATGATAGGGGAAATCTGAGATGGAATATTCAAATGTCTTAAAGGAATCCATAAAGGAAGGTTCCAAGGTCTATGGAAGCATTTTGCTCGAATTGGAAAACGCCCTCATAGTCCTCCTATACGAGGGAGAGAAGGCGAGGCTTGGAACCCTTGCCATTTCCATACCTGGTATCCAAGGGGGTTCAAGTTCATCCATCCTCCTTGGTGGGGAGAGTATCGTAAGTGCGAGGGTAATGGCTGAAAGAATTTCACAAAGGACGGGTAAGGTGGGCCTTCTCTCCATCTTCTCAAGAACGGATTTGGATAAAACGGGTGGGTTAAGGGCTTATTCAAGACTCCTCGAGGACCTCCTCGATAAAAAGGCCAAGGCTTCTGAAGGATAGACGCCTTAAGCGCTGGGTCGTATTCGTATTGTTGCATCGCCTTACGTTATACGGTTCCCATCTATTCCATCGATTCCTTCGATGAAAAACAACCTTTTCAAGGATTCGCAACCATAGAAAAATATGAGATGGCATTAAGGGGACTTGAAAGAAATGAAAATAGCTTGAAAACTTCTAATATTCCCTATTAGGTAAGTATCCATACCTTATACGATAAGTTCAGTAAGCCTTTGAATTTCAAGGATAGGAAGCCAGAAAAGAAAGTGAATGGTGTAGGAGATTGGCCAAGAAAGCTCCAAAATTGGATGAACTGGGCCCTTGGCGAAGGACCCATTATTCTATCAGCATTTTGCCTGAAACCGATGGTAAGGAAGTTACTATCTTCGGTCTTGCGGCCAGCATAAGGCGGCAAGGAGGCATTATTTTCATTATACTTCAAGACAAGGAGGGAATTGTCCAGATTACGCTACATAAGGACAAGGTTTCCAGCGAGCTTTGGGAGAAATGCGAGGTACTGAAGGAGCAAAGCTTCATCGGCGTGAGGGGCATCGTAAGGAAAATTGAGAAGGCGCCTAGGGGAGCAGAGATCCTTCCTTTAGAAATGAAGGTTCTCGCCCATCCTTTAAGGCAGCCTCCCTTCCAGATGCTAAAGCGTAAGGAGCCGAGCTTGGAGAAGCGCTTGGATATAAGGGCCGTAGACCTTAGACGCCCAAAGGTTCAAGCCATCTTCAGGATAAGGCATACGGTTCTCCAGGCCTTCCGGGAGCTTCTATTGGAAAGGGGGTATATGGAGGTCGATACCCCGAAGATCATAGCCTCGGCAACGGAAGGGGGAGCAGCCCTTTTCCCGCTTCTATATTATGATAAAGAGGCATTTCTTGTTCAGAGTCCCCAGCTCTATAAGGAACAGCTCGCCTCAGCCTTTGAAAAGGTCTTTGAGATAGCCCCAGCCTTCAGGGCGGAGCGCTTCAGGACCACAAGGCATCTTAGCGAGTTCCTTTCCTTCGATGTGGAGGAGGCCTTCGTTTCCTACGAGGATATCATGCGCCTTCTCGAGGATCTAACCACTTATGCCATAGGAAAGGTTAAGGAAAGATGTGGTAAGGAGCTGGAAGTCCTTAAGGCGAAGCTTCCTCCTTTGGATAGACCCTTTGAAAGGATTACTTACGATGGGGCTTTAAAGCTCCTTAGGGACGATGGTATCGAAATACCCTGGGGCGAAGACTTTTCAACGGAAGCCCTTAAAGCCCTTGGAAACAGATACCAAGGATTCTATTTCATAACAGACTGGCCTACGGTTACTAAGGCTTTCTACATAAAGCCGAAGAACGAGGATCCTAAGATCAGCGAGTCCTTCGATTTTATGGGAGGCCCCATGGAAGTTGCCTCTGGAGGCTCTAGGATAAGCGATCGAAGGCTCCTCACGAAACGCCTTAGAGAGAAGGGGCTGAACCCAAGGTCCTTCGAGTACCATCTAAAGGTCTTCGACTATGGTATGCCACCCCATGCAGGCTTTGGAATGGGCTTCGATAGGTTCATCATGTTCCTAACGGGTCAGGAGAACATCCGGGAGGTAGTCCTTTATCCAAGGGATCAGGTAAGGCTTATGCCTTGAGTCCTGGACGGGTAGCGCCCTATGCCTAAGGAAAGGAAGCTGAGCCGAAGGGAATTCCCCGATTCGAAGAAGGAAGGGGATTCTAGGATCGGAAAGGAGGAAGTCAAGCACCTAGCATGGCTGGCTAGGATGAAGCTTTCCAATAAGGAAATCGATGCCTTTTCCCAACAGCTGAGCCAGATCCTCCAATATTTCCGTAAGATCGATGAAGTCGATACGGAGGGCATAGAGCCCACATACCATGTCCTTGATCTAACAAATGTCTTTCGGAAGGATGAGCCTAGGACCTTCCCGGCGGAGGAGGTCTTGAGGAACGTTCCTGAGAAGAAGGGTAGGTATGTGAAGGCTCCAAGGATGGGCTAGTGGGAGGCTTAGCATAGTTTGGACAGCTTCCATTCTTATTATCCCCTTCCTTCCCGCCTTTCCGTCTCCGATTTATGCGATGCCATCAGGAGGGGCTCCATAAAGGCCGAGGATTATATGGCTTCCACCTTAGATCGAATCAGAAGGGTTGAGGAAAAGGTTCATGCCTTCATCACTATCGTAGAAGAATCGACGCTCTTAGAAAGGGCGAGGGAAATCGATAGAAGAGTGAGGGATGGAAAGGGCTTCCTAGGGGCCCTTGCGGGAATTCCCATAGCCGTAAAGGACCTTATCTGCACCAAGGGGCTTAGGACAACCTGCGGTTCGAGGATCTTGGAGGGCTACATCCCCACCTACAATGCTACGGTTATAGAGCGCCTAGAGGAACAGGGGGCCATCATTCTTGGAAAAACGAATATGGATGAGTTTGCCATGGGCTCCTCCACGGAATTCAGCTACTTTGGACCTACAAGGAATCCTTGGGATCTTTCCAGAGTCCCAGGGGGCTCCTCAGGAGGAAGTGCGGCGGCAGTGGCCGCCTTGGAGGCTCCCATGGCCTTAGGATCTGATACGGGGGGAAGCATTCGATGCCCAGCCAGCTTCTGTTCGGTTGTCGGTCTTAAGCCAACCTATGGCTTGGTAAGCCGCTTTGGGCTTATAGCCTACGCCAACAGCCTTGAGCAGATTGGCCCTATGACTAGAACCGTCGAGGACTGCGCCCTTCTCTTCAGCCATATGGTCGGTCGCGATCCCTTGGATAGCACTTCCGTCGAGCCACCAAAAACCGTATTCTTCTCAAAGAAGGATGATGCCATGGACCTGGTGGGATTGAAGGTCGGCATTCCAAAGGAGTTCTTCGGTGAGGGAATCCAGGAATCCGTCGCGAAGACTGTTAGAAAGGCATTAGAGAAGCTTGAATCCCTCGGAGCCCAATGCGAGGAAACGACCATACCAAGCATCCAATATGCCCTCCCAGCGTACTATATCATAGCCATGTCCGAGGCAAGCTCAAACCTTGCTAGATACGATGGGCTCAGGTATGGGCTAAGGGTTCCAGATCGAGGCTATGGATGGAATACCATCTTCGCTGAGAATAGGCGCTTGGGCTTTGGCCCGGAAGTAAAGCGAAGGATAATCCTAGGGACCTATGCCCTTTCAGCTGGCTACTTTGACAAGTACTACTTGAAGGCTCAGAAGATAAGAACGATCCTTCGCATGGAGTTTCAAAGGGCCTTTAAACGATTCGATGTCCTTGCTGGTCCCTCGATGCCCATCCTTCCCTTCAAGATCGGTGAGAAGGTGGGCAATCCCTTGGAGATGTACATGTGTGATGTCGATACTGTTCCGGCGAACCTTACGGGGCTTCCCGCCCTATCCCTACCATGTGGCTTCAGGAATGGCTTGCCCGTAGGGATCCAGTTCATGGCTCAGGCCTTTCAGGAGGGGCTCATCTTCAGGGTTGCCTACGCCCTTGAGAAAAGTCTCGACTTAAGGGAGGAGCCGAGGCTTTAGCTTTGCTTTAGACTTTAGATAAGGTTTGTTTAGTACCATATCATTCTCATTTTGGATGGTGAAGGTTAGGCTAAGGCGATGGCTATGGCGATGGCAAAGGCAAAGAAAAAGGAAAGGATGACAAGGGTAATGAGAAGGGATGAAGAAAAAGGAAAGGATGGGGAACCCGAGGTAATAATCGGGCTTGAGGTCCATGTGCAGCTCACGAACCTCAAGACAAAGCTCTTCTGCTCCTGCTCAACAGACTATCGGGGGGCAGAGCCGAACACCCATGTATGCCCCATATGCATGGGGGAGCCCGGAACCCTACCCGTTGTGAACGAGGGAGCCATAGAGGATGCCATCATGGTCGCCTTGGCATTGGGCTCCAGCATATCGAGACGAACCCTGTTCTCCAGGAAGAACTACTTTTACCCCGACATGCCGAAGAACTTCCAGATATCCCAATACGATAAAGCTGGAGGTGTCCCCTTCGCCACAGGGGGCTCCGTTTCCATAGGTGGCGGAAAGAAGGTCAGAATCCGTAGGATCCAGATCGAGGAGGATCCAGGAAGGCTCGTCTATGAAGGGACGATAGATTCTTCTCCTTACATCCTCGTGGATTACAATCGGGCCGGGCTACCCCTTATAGAGATCGTGACGGAGCCGGACATGGAATCCCCTAAGGAGGCGAGGATGTTCCTCCAGAATCTTCGTTCCATCCTGGAGCATCTAGGGGTTTTTGACGAAAGCCTGCAGGGAGCCATGCGTTGCGATGCAAACATTTCCATCAAAGGGGGAAAGAGGGTCGAGATCAAGAATATATCCTCCTTCAAGGATGTAGAACGAGCCTTGAGCTTCGAGATAACGAGGCAGAAGGGCCTTCTTTCCCGAGGCCTGAGGGTTGGAATGGAAACGAGGCATTGGGATGACCTCAGAAGGATAACTGTTTCCCTGAGGGTCAAGGAAGAGGAGCAGGACTATAGGTATTTCCCCGAGCCCGATCTTGTTCCCATAACAATTTCTGAGGGCCTCATCGCCAAGGTTAAGGCCTGCATGCCCATCCTTCCCTCCGAAAGGAAGAGGCTTTTCATAGATAAATATGGAATTCCCCCACAGACGGCCGAAGTCCTCGTAGGTAGCAAAGCCTTGGCAGATTTCTTCGAAGAATGCATCAAGCTTAAGGCCGATCCCCTCCCCCTCGCCAACTGGCTTACAGGGGACTTGAAAGCCCTCCTCAATGAGATGGAGATCGAAATATGGGAATCCAAGGTAACGCCAGCCCATATGGCTGAACTTGTTTCCCTAGTAAAGGATGGCATCCTAAGTGGAAAGATGGCGAAGGAGGTCCTGAAGGAGGTTGTCGCCACTGGAAGGATGCCTAGGAAAATCGTGGAAGAAAAGGGCCTTAGGGCCATAGCATCGATGGAAAGCCTCAAGGAAATTGTGGAAAGGGTCTTCTCGGAAAACCCTGAGGCGGTGAAGGATGCCCTAAGGCAGGAAAAGGCGGTCCACTTTCTCATAGGACAAGTCATGAAGGCAACGAAGGGGTCGGCCGATCCTTTAATGGCGAATGAAGCCGTTAGGAGGAGGTTGCAGGAAATAGCCTCCTCGGTCTCAGCCTAAGCATAAGTCTAAAACTAAGCTAAGACTAAAACCCAATCCAACCTCTTCTAGCTTCGATATCGGCCTCAGGCTTAAACTGGAGCCTTTGGCATCAACCTTAGCTCCAATCGCAACCTTGCACTCTTCTTTCAACTTTTAGCTTCCAATTTCATCCGAAGATACTTCTCTTGGAAAGAATATAAAAGGAAAATATAGCTGTCGCTACAATGAAGGCAAAAACCATCATAAGAAGGGCTGTAGTTATGGGTGTCAATGAAAATTGGAAGAAGAGAAAGAGTGCCCTCAAAAGGGACAATCCGAAGGCTATATAGAGTATGAGGACGAAAAGACCTAGGAGGAAGCCCCATCTCTTCCTCATAAGAAGCCCTGCGGTTGCGAAGAGGGCCGCTACACCTAGTATGGTAACATGGATAGCGGGAGGCGGAAGAAGGGATAGAACGATCATCGCTAAGCTGGAAGCCACGAGAAAGGCTGAAGCCCCGTAGATGCCCCTAGGTAAACGACCTCGGAGAACCCCTTCTCCCTTCAAGGTTTCCTTTTCTCCCATTCATACCAGCCCAGGACCTTACGTCTAGCTCTAACTCTATTTCCTTAACTTAATAGCTCCTTCTCCTTTCCATCGTATTCTTTTTATTTTTTCGTTAGGATTTTATCGTCCAACCTTTATGGCGTAGGCTCCTTCTTTTTTTATTCCAGCCTTCCTTCCAACCTCTGAGTTTGCGGAATCGAGGACTATGAGGAGCCCACTCCAGTTTTCCGAGAGGGTGAGGGTTTTACAGTTGGGGCATATCGGCCGCTTGGTTTTGGGAATATTGAAAATTTCCTTGCAGTTACTGCATGCCATTTCCGTCATTTCGCCGCCTCCTGAGCCTGGGCCTTAGCTTCGGCACCCCTTACCTTCATAATGTCTTCATTGATCCATTCCAACTTGCCTAGGAAGGGTTGGCGGGCTGTAGCCCCTATCTTCCCCGTTCCTCCACCGGACAGACTCACGGCAGCTATTCGAACCCTCATGATGTCGCCCTTTCTTAATAGGCGATGCGTCTGCTTCCCTAGGAGGGCTCCTTGTTTCTCATCGTAGGTTACATAGTCGTCGAGGATCTGAGAAACGTGGAGAAGGGCATCCACAGGACCTATCCTCACGAAGACCCCGAAGTCCTGAACTTCTACGACCTCGCCCTCGACAACCTCTTGAAGGATCGGATAAAAGGTAAGGAGCGTAAAGGTAGCCCTATGGTAGGTTGCTCCATCTCCAGCAACGATCCTACCTATGGGATCTACGTCCACATCTATCACTTTCAGTACATAGCCAAGTTCCTCATCCATAATTCCCTCGTATCTGTGCTTCAGCTGTTCCTCCGCTGCCTTGGCTAAATCCAATCCGAACTTCTCCGGTGGAATCCTTATTGTATCCTCAAGGCGTATGGTCCTGAACACCTGGAAGGTCACTCTCCTAGGGTCTCCCTATCCATAGATGCTAATTTGGATTTCCTAAGGGAAAAAGGTACTCTTTAAATTTTCCCTTTAGAACCAGTAGTTTCGAAGGAGCTAGACGAAGATGGGCTAAAATTCCGAACATATCCCGCCATTTTCTTTTTGGAAGGATCTATTCGGGATTTTCGAGGCGCGGGTATGACATGGACTAATTAAATAATAGGTGCTTTAACGATTTATACCTAAGAAAGTTTAATTAGATTTTATTTGATCCGAGTCGATTCGATTGTTAGGTGGTGAATTCCTTGGTAGATGAAAGAGGAATAAAGCTCCTTAGGGAGCTTAGCGAATCTTTCGGTCCAGCAGGCTTCGAGAGGGAAACGGCCATCATCGTTAAGAGGTTTATGGAGCCCTACGCCGAAGAGGTCTTTTCCGATAAGTTGGGTTCCATAATTTTTAAGAAGACGGGGACGAAGGAAAGACCCCGGATTTTGCTGGCTGGCCATATAGACGAAGTAGGATTCGTCGTTTCTGGCATTGACGAGAAGACAGGCTACCTAACCTTCAATACCCTTGGAGGTTGGTTCGATCAGGTCCTCATGTCCCAGAGGGTCATCGTAAGGACGAAAAAGGGCGACATAGTAGGCGTCATTGCTTCGAAGCCTCCCCATCTCATTCCCCAGGAGGACCTCAGCAAGGTAGTGAAGCGGCAGGATATGTACATCGATATTGGAGCCACGAGTAAAAAGGAGGCTGAGGATATGGGTGTTCGGATCGGGGATCCCGTTGTGCCATGGTCCCCCTTCTCCACTATCAAGGGCGGTACGGTAGCCATGGGCAAAGCCTTCGATGATAGGATTGGCGCCTTCATAGCCATGGAGACTGTACGAAGGCTTTCGGAGGGTAGAATCGAGCATCCCAACACAGTCTTCGGAGCCGCCACTGTTCAGGAAGAAGTAGGGCTAAGGGGCGCTGCCACGGTAGCCCATGTCGTAGATCCTGATGCCGCCATAGTTTTGGAGGTCGACATAGCAGGAGATGTCCCAGGGGTTACGCCCAAAGAGGCCCCTTCGGCCATGGGAAAGGGTCCATGCCTTGTAACCTACGATGCCTCTATGATACCAAATCAACCCTTCAAGGACTTCGTCATACGAACGGCTGAGGAGATGAAGATACCCCTGCAGCTTACCCAAGTAGCAAGGGGTGGAACTGATGCCGGAAGGATCCATATGAGCCGAGCTGGATGCCCCAGCGTCGTCATAGGCGTTGCTACGAGGCATATCCATAGCCATGTGGGGCTTCTCAGCCTCGAGGATGTGGAAAACGCCATTAAGCTTACGATGGAGCTTGTAAGGCGATTGGACGAAGATACTGTAAAAAGTTTCACGAATATCTGAGTTAAATTATCATCAATAAAAATCAGAAAATAGCGAGTGCTTTCCTTTATTCCCTTTGGACATCCAAAAGGAGGTAAAGATGGAGGTGGAAGGCGAAGGGAAGGGTGAAGGAAGGGGCGAAGGCGAAGGAAGGGCTATCTTCGAGGCGATGCCCGAAGGTATAGACCCTGACAGAATGGTAATAGGGATCTATAGAATCGAGAGCGACCTTCCGCTCCAAGAGGCTGGAAGGGAATTAGCCATCGAGGAATCCATAGGCACTTGGACGCCTTTAAGGACGCCTCAAGAATGGATAAGGAGGGACCTTGCTGCCAAGGTCTTCAGATGGAAGGGGAAGCACAGGGGCCTTGTCTGGGTCGCCTTTCCCTTGGAACTCTTCGACATTGAAACGGGGGGCATACCTAACATCCTAAGCATCGTAGCCGGAAACCTCTTCGGCCTAGGTGCCCTGAAGAACGTACGCCTCTTAGACCTCGAGTTTCCCAGAGAGCTTAGGAAAGCCTTTCCTGGACCCAGGTTCGGGATCGAAGGAATAAGGAGCCTTCTTGGAACCCTCCAGGACCGGAGGCCCCACCTAGGGACGATCATAAAGCCCAAGGTTGGGCTAGGTCCCCTTGAGACGGCGAAGGTCGCCTATGAGGCCGCCTTGGGAGGTGTAGACTTTATCAAGGATGATGAGACCCTCGTGAACCAGGCTTTCTGCCGCCTGGAAGCGAGGGTTGCTAAGGTCATGGAAGCCCTCGATAAGGCGAGAAGCGAAACGGGGCATAGGGTTCTTTACGCCCTTAATGTCACCTCCAGCCCCCTTAGAATCCTTGAACTGGCGGAAAGGGCGAAGCAGAACGGTGCCAATATGCTGATGGTCGATGTCCTTACGGCTGGCTTTTCGGCCATCCAAGCCTTGGCAGAGGATGCCTCAATACGCTTGCCAATCCATGTCCATAGGACCATGCATGCAGCCATGACGAGGAATCCACGCCATGGAATAGCCTTCCTTCCAATCGCTAAGCTTGTAAGGCTTGCCGGGGGAGACCAGCTCCACTCCGGTACAGGTGCTGGAAAGATGGAGAGAAAGATGAGGGAGACGAAGGAAATTGTGGAATTTTTAAGGAGACCTTGGCTGGGCTTCAAGCCCCTATTTCCCGTGGCATCCGGAGGAATCCATCCAGGAATTGTTCCTGAGAACCTTAAGGCACTGGGAACGGATATCGTGATAAACGCTGGAGGAGGCATCCATGGACATCCCCTAGGCACGAGGGCCGGAGCCATGGCCATGCGCCAGGCCATCGATGCCTTCATGGCTTCCATAGCCTTGGAAGATTACGCTAGGACGAACGAGGAACTTCGTATAGCCTTGGAAACCTGGGGAAGAAGGTTTGGTTCTGGTTTTGGTTCAGGATTTTGATCTGATTCAAAATCTACCTCCGGATCCGGGATGATTGATGCCTTGAGTAGCCTTAAGTCCCGACCCATGGACTCAGTAGCGAAGGGTGCCTTAGGGGAAGAGGCTTCTATACCTTCAATCCTCTGCATGGTGAAGACGAATCCTCATGACCACTTCCACTATCTTAGGGAGCTGGATGAGCTCGAGCTCCTCTGCCGAACGGCAGGCTACGATGTGAAGAGGCGCCTCATCCAAGTACGCTATAAGGAGGCCGTGGACAGGGTCTTTGGTAAGGGGAAGCTTGAGGAGCTGAAGGGGCTTATCGATGAGAAGGGAATTAAGGCAGCGATTTTCTACAATGCCCTCTCCGGTAAGCAGAAGTATAACCTCGAAAGCTATCTAGGAATCAAGGTCATAGACCGATACGATCTGACTCTAGAGATCTTCGAGAAGGCCTCCGTCGATAGGCTTTCGAAGCTCCAAATCCGATGGGCAAGGCTAGCCAAGGCGATTCCCTTTGAGAAGCTTAGGACTTCGATGAAATTCAGGGTGGGAAGGGAACATCCAAGCTACGGAAGCCTGGGCGAGTATGCCTATAAGGGAACCTTGAAGAGCCTCAACCTTCAGCTTCGAAGGATCAAGGCCGAGATCGATAAGCAGGCGGCCATAAGGCTAAAGCAACTGGAGGCTCGAAGAAGCATGGGTTTTCCCATAATTTCCATAGCAGGCTATCACAGCGCTGGAAAGACGAGCCTTTTCAACGCCCTTACGGGGCTTAAGAGACCCGTTGGCTCAAGACCCTTCACAACCCTCTCGAGCAAGTACAGCCTTACGAATCCTTCGAAGAATGGGGGCTTCTTCCTCGTAGATACCATAGGCTTTGTCCACGATCTCGATCCAAAGCTCATAGAAGCCTTCAGGGTAACATTGAACGACATCGTAGCCTCGGACCTCGTGCTCTTGGTCGTAGATATATCGGATCCCGAAGAGGTTTTGAAGCTCAGGCTGGAAACATGCCTAGAGATTCTCAAGACTTTGGAAATCGATGAGGAGAGGCTCATCCTCGTCCTCAATAAGGTCGACCGCCTTAAGGATGGCGAGGCTTCGATGAAGTTAAAAGCCCTAGGGGACGCTGCCAAGGTCCTTCCTGTCATCCTAATATCCACGAAACGACCGGAAACGCTTGAAGACCTCATCGAAGCCATAGAGGCGAGGCTTAGAACCCTGAGGGATAGGGCCTCGAAGCCTGAGGCAAGGGAAGCGATGGAGGAGGCACCCATCCTTGAAGTATAAGGCGAGGGAAGGGTAGAATGAAGGAGATCCCATCGAACAAAAATTTGGTGCATCATCCGAGCCATTCAATTGGACTAGAAATCGAAGGGCCTCCATATGCTCGGGAGATTGGACAGACGGGAAAAAGGGCTGGGCTGACTGAGGTGAGCGATCTATTAATAAAGATAATATATTCTATCTTCCATATTTTGTTTATCCTATCTATCTTGTCCTATCCCTTCAAAAACCAGCCTCAAACAAAGCTCTCCAGATCTTCCTTCTGGCTCCCTATCCTCCGATATTGGAGGACTCCAGGCTATCTCCGCAGGCCTCCCAAGCTGAGATAGGGCTTCCTAACCCTTGAAGGCATAATCCCATTACCGATGGATCTCCAGACGGGAAGGATAGAAATCTATCATGGCTTGGCCTAGGCTACAAGGAGATATGGTGATGCAGGGATCCAGCAGAACTTTTTTCTTTTCCTTCCTCCCTCCCTTCCAACTGCTAGCCTTATAGGCTCCTAAGAGCCTATCCTTTCTAGATGGAAACCTTAACAGCCTCCGAAATGGTAGCCGAGGAACTCAACGCCAGATACCTTGGCGTTTCCGAACTCCAGCTTATGGAGAATGCAGGAGCCCAGGTCGCCTGGCAGGTTGCTTCCCGCTTTACTAGGGATAAGAAGGTCATAGTCTTCTCAGGACCCGGTGGTAACGGAGGCGACGGCTTTGTGGCTGCCAGGCACTTGGCTCAAATGGGCTTTAGGGTCGATGTGATCCTTGTAGGGCATCCTGAGGATATGAAAAAGGAAGCCGTAAAGGCCAACTGGAGATCCGTGAGACTCATGCGAAGGTCCATTCGTAGCTTCGTAGTCCAGGATTCGAAGGCTTTGCCAGAGATCGATGGAGACATCCTCATAGACGCCCTCCTTGGAATCGGAGTCACAAAGCCCCTTAGGCATCCGATCCTCGATGCCGTGAGGCTTCTCAATGAATCCAAGGGCTTCAAACTATCCGTCGATATCCCTACTGGAATCCATGCCGATACTGGGGAGGTCCTCGGAGATGCCGTAAGGGCAGACTTAACCATAACTTTCCACAGGGCTAAGCCGGGACTCCTGAAGGCTTCCGATTATGTGGGGGAGCTCATCATTGCCAACGTAGGCATACCACCTGAGGCTTCCCTATACTGCGGTCCAGGGGACGCCCTTTTGGCCATGAAGCCTAGACTTCCGACAGCCCACAAGGGAGACTTTGGGAGGCTCCTCGTCATTGGAGGAAGCGAGACCTACTCCGGCGCCCCCGGCCTCGTAGCCCTAGCCGCCCTAAGGGCAGGATGCGACCTTGCCTATGTGGCTTCTCCCAGGGAGGTAGCCCTCACGATCTCTGGCTTTTCCCCAGATATGATAACGATAAAGCTGCCTGGAGATCGCCTGACAGTTGAGAATGCAGAAGTCCTAAAGCCCTTCCTTGAAAAGGCGACGGCCTTAGCCTTCGGACCAGGTCTTGGGCTTCATGAAGAGACGAGGGAAGCCGTCGAAAAGATCTTTCACTGGGTTGAAACCTTAAGGTTGCCGACGGTCCTAGATGCTGATGCCCTGAAGGCCTATGGAACCTTCAAGCACAGAACGACCTTCCCCCTTGTTCTCACACCCCATGCTGGCGAATATAGGATCCTTGTGGGCGAAGAGCTTCCTGAGAACCTCGAAGAAAAGATAGGGCATGTTTCTAAGACAGCGGCTTCCTTGAATGCCGTCATCCTGCTGAAGGGTGCCATAGACATCATAACCGACGGGGGAAGGACGAAGCTAAACTTTACCGGAAACCCCGGAATGACCGTTGGCGGTACAGGGGATGTCCTAACGGGTCTTGTGGGCGCCCTTTTAGCCCAAGGCTTTGATGCCTACAGAAGCGCTGTGGCGGCAGCCTTTATCAACGGCGTGGCTGGAGACCTAGTAGCCAGGGATAGGGGCTACCATATCCTTGCCTCCGATCTTTTGGATCGAATACCAGAAGCCTTTGAACTCTGCCGAAACGAGAGGATCGAGGAGCTAAGATCCTGGACCCTTGATGGGAAGGATTCCCTATCCTTGGTTTTGCCCTGAAGAAAAATCTTTGCCTTTACCGTTTGTTTCTTAGTTTTTTACCTTTGCCCTTTACCTTTGACTTTTACGGGCTTCGCCGTTTCTAAATTGAAGATTTACCGATTTCCGTCTTTAAAAAGCTCTGGATTCAAGATATCTCCTAGAATAGGCACCCTACTATGGAGGAGCCTGCTTATCATCGCATAAATGTGTAGATGCCGAATTTGGCTTGGCTAGTTCTGGAATTCCTTTTTTTAAACCTACAGGAGGGCGCAGTGCCCTCCTAGCGGCTTTCGAGATAGATGCTAAGGAAAGGAGGTCTTGGATGTTTGCCAGCCTAGACGGTGGCATTTCGAGCCTTTTCAGCTAGAAGCCCCATAGCTTGAGGGTGCCTCCAGTCCTAACGTCCTTCTCATAGGAAGTTTATATATGGCTGGGATTTTGGAATAGTTGGTGTGTTTAGTGTCTAGGCCTTCTGGCAGGATTGGCCATATATACGTCATTCGGCGCAGAATCGGCCATATATTCGTAGGTGAGGGTTTTGGCGTTAAGGATAAGGCTGAGGGTAAAGAGCGGAAATAATGCCGTTGAAACCTCAGCCCTTGTAAACTCGGGTTTTGAGACCGAGAAACCTCAACTTCTCATACCGCTTAGGCTTGCAAGGGAACTTGGCTTGTGGCCTCCGCCCCCAGACGCAGAACTCATCGAGCTTGGAACTGCAGGCGGACCCGTGAGGAACTATGTGATTTACAATGCCCTCGAAGTATCCGCGATAACTGGAGACCGTATAGTGGGGCCAGTAAAATGCGATGCTTTAATCTCTCATCTAGAACATGAAGTCCTAATAAACGATAAGCTGGGCGAGGAGCTGAAAATCATTATACTGGCTATGGCATCGGGAAAGTGGAGGTTTCAGAATGACCCATCCGATGCCATAAGGGAGACCGTAACCCCCCAACACTGGATTTAGATACGATGCCCCTGCCTCCAAAAAGAAAAAGTAGAAGTTAGTCAATGAATGAGAAAGAAGTTATTTATTTTGAAGTTTTTAGTGCTTCTTAGCTGAGAAGGGGCAAAAGCACTTTCACCTTTT
>JAGTQN010000016.1:21970-22838 GCA_018396395.1 Candidatus Bathyarchaeota archaeon
CCGATGACTTGTAAATGGCTAGAACGACTTCCACATTCGCCTTTCCCTCCTCGCCTGTTATAAGGGGTCTTCGATCCTCGAGGATACTAGTCACAAACTCCTTGGCCTCTGCCATAAAGGTCAAGTTACGCTCGTTTTCTGGATTAAAGACATGGACGGTCTCCCAGTTCTTCTTACCTAGGCGAACGTTTTCATATGTCTTAACCTCTATAAGCCCATCTGTCCCTATTAGTTCAGCAATGCAGTAACCTGCTCCAGGGGTCGCCATGCTGACGGTCATAGTAGCGGAAACTCCATTCTCGAAGAGAAGGAAGGCACTTCCGTACTCCTCGACCTCGGAGCCGTAGACCTCATTTCCAACCTTTGCTAGGACCTTCTTCACCTCCGAGCCTATCCACCACCTTAAGCGATCGATGATGTGTGAGCCGTTAAACATGACAGCTCCGCCGCCCCCCAGCTTTCGGCTCTGCATCCAAGAAAAGCGGTCCTTAGGATCCCTGCTTCCAACTGGTCCGAAACCTCCACCAACAACAGAATCGTATGCTGTCAGAAGTCTTCCGACTTCCCCTTTTTCGATGAGCTGCTTCGCTTTAACATTGCCCGGCCAAAAGCGGTGGCTGTGGGCTACCATGAGCTTCACATTCGATCGCCTGCAAGCCTCGATCATTCTGTCACAGTCCTCGAGGCTCGTCGCCATGGGTTTTTCGACCAAGACATGCTTTCCGGCCTCGGCTGCCAAAACACACTGTTCAGCATGAAAGGCGTGGGGAGTACATATGACAGTAGCATCGATGTTCGGCTGGGAAAGCATTTTTTCAAGACTCAGATAATATTTGGCTCCAAATTTCTGGGCTAGGACCTTAGCCCT
>JAGTQN010000120.1 GCA_018396395.1 Candidatus Bathyarchaeota archaeon
CTGTTCATTAATTAATTCCGTAGGAATTTGTCTGATGCTATTTTCTTTTAGCTTTTACCGATGCCTGAGAAGGTTGTAAAAGCAGAAGTAGATGCAGATGCAGAATAAAGGTTAAAGATATCAACTTCAGACCCGTCTCTTCAAAGCCTCAGGTTAGGAGGTTGTCATCTTTAGCTTAAGGTCATCCCTTAGGACGATGCCGGTCTCTAGGGCTTCTTTGGATAGGGGGCTTCCCTTTGCTAAGAGCCTCCTAAATTCCTCCTTGGTTATAGGAATAACCTGGAAACCAGGAGGAATGTCCAGAGCCTTTAGCCTTTCCAAGGGACTCCCTCTCAAGCCTTCAAGGATGAGGAGAAGGTCTACATCGCTCCAGAGGTTGAAATCCCCCCTGGCGTAGGATCCAATGAGGAAGGCCGACGCTTTGAAAGGCAAGGCCTCAGCCCAAGCGGAAGCCCTTTTTAGGACCTCTTCCCGAAGCCTCTTTCTTCTTTCAAGGATTTCCATATCTCCTCGACCCATTTGATGATGGCTTCGGCATATTCGATTGCCTCCTTTGCGTCTTGGCATGTATAGTAATCTTCAGGACTTCCCTCCGCCCAGGCATTCGGATATCTTGTCGGCACATAGTATTTGTCGAGAGTTTTTGCTCCTTGAAATATTTCACCAGGAGCCCCTAGCTCCACCCTCGCAAGAAGACCCGAGACTCTATGCCCATAGGCGTGTAAGCCTAGTCCATGAAGCAATGCCTTAACGGCCAACTTGGCAGATTGATGGCTCTTGAAGCATGTCCAGTTATACTCTCCCCTTTCGCAATCCCCTTTTGCAGAATCGAGGGTCCTTTTTGAGGACTTTATCCATCTTTCATATTCCGTTTCATCAAGCATTAGATCTCCGAATTAACTATTAAAATGCTAAGCTAATAATCTTCTTCGATTACTCCTTGATTCTGGAGGCTTTACCTTGGGGGAGCTTATCTTCATAGGGCTTGGGCTTGGAGATGAAAGGGGCATAACACTTCGTGGGCTTGAGGAAGCGAAGAATGCGGACATGGTTTTCGCCGAGTTCTATACGAATTATGTTCCAAATTCTTATATTGAAAGGCTTGAAGCCCTCATCGGAAAAAGGCTCCAGATCCTTGGAAGGATAGACCTGGAGGATATGGTCGATGAAAGGCTTTTAAAGCCAGCCCTTTCGGGTAGGGTCGCCCTCCTCGTTCCTGGAGATCCTATGATAGCCACGACCCATATGGCTATAAGGCTTAGGGCTTCTCGACTTGGCATCCCTACCAAAGTAATTCATGGAGTTTCCATCGTTACGGCCGTCATTGCAGCCAGCGGCCTTCAAAACTACAGGTTTGGCCAGAGTGTTTCCATGGCCTTGGAAGCTGGAGATTGGGGCGAGCCTTCCAGAACAACCTACGATGTATGCGCTGAAAACCTGAGAAGGGGACTCCATACCCTCATTTTCCTGGATTTTGATGCCGAAAGGGGACGATACCTCTCGATAAAAGAAGCCATCGAAAGGATGATAATTATGGAGGAGAGATGGAGGGAGGAAGTCTTCGTACCAAGGAGGCTTCTTGTAGGAGCCGCAAGGGTTGGATCCGAAGATGCCATTATAAGGGCCCATTATCTTGAGGAAATGGCTAAGCTTGACTTTGGAGAGCCTCCCCATGTTTTAATCCTAACAGGAAGGCTTCATTTCATGGAGGTAGAAGCCCTCTTATGTCTCGCAAAGGCTCCGAAGGACATAGGTCCACTAAGATTCGAAGGACCATAAGCCAAGAATACCTTCAAACATACTTTGAGAACATGAGGGTTGCCATGGAAAGTTTGCGAATCAATAGGAAGGCTGAGGGAATTCATGAAATCATCGATTGGGTCAAAAGCTATTATAGCGATGCGGAGGTCTTTGCTAAAAGATCAGATCTCGTAAGTGCTTTGGCGGCCATTGCCTATTGTGAGGGAATCTTGGAAGCCTTGAGACTTCTAGGGCTAGTATCCTTTTCTTGGAAATCGGAAAGTACGAAGGTTAAATGAAACCTAACTTTTGGACTTTTCATAAGTATTTCAGACGACATGTAAAGGCACCTAGATCTGGTTCTGAAGCTTAAAAATCCTTATGATCTTTTTCATAATGCTTTTTTAGCCAAAAACGCAATTTTTTATCATTTTCCTAACCAAAAACGAGCAAATTCTTCATCAATTCTATTCAAAAATCTCGCAAATTTTGCATTATTTAATATTTAATATCTACCCCTCTCCCCTAGCTATTTTTGGTTTCCTCTGGTCCCTTTTTGGAGCCGATCGGTGGGTGTGGGCGGAGTCCCCTTTTTCCCTTTCCCTTCATCACCTCCATATACAATCTAGAAGTTCATCCTAGCTTCACGGAGCTTTCTAGCATAGAGTTTTAAGGCATTCCGTAAACTACATCAACAGGGCTTCGACTTGTTTTAAGCGCTTCTCAATGGGATCTGGTGCTAGTCCAAGTTGCTCCATCGTTACGGAACCTAATAGAAATATACCTTCTTCTCCGAAAATTACTGGCGTGGCTGTAGCCTTAAAACCTTGGATCTCTATTCCCACTTCGCCTAGAGGTTTCACCACAACTCTATTATCAGCTAGCCTAAGCCTAACCATCCTTACCTTTGAGACTCCAATAAACTCCAACAATTTGCTAGGAATCACCGTATAAGTGGCTCCTGTATCAACCAATAGCTCTACATCTACTCTCTTCGAAAGATCCTCAACGTTCCAGATGATCGCTTTAGTCTCGAAAACCCCCATGGCAGTCTCCTTTTTCAAATAGTTTTTCTTCCTTTAATGCCTTATGATTGGAATAAGGCGCTGTAACCTTAATGCTTGAGGGTTGACTAGTCAACCAGACAGAAACATTTAGACGTTAAGGTTCAGCACCGGAATTTAGAACCATGATTGGAATTATCCGATGACTTTTCACCTCATAGGGAATTGGAAAGGAGACCCTGCCTAATCTGACTGGCTAAGGAGGAAGGAAATATACAAAAATTTCGTGCACATGAATAAATATGCGCCAGTAAATAATTAGGAAGAACTTTAAAATATTTATTATTTCATAAAGGCAGAAAAATGATCTTTGGCTAGGGAGAAAAGCTTTGGAGGAAAACAGCCAAAAGGAAATTAAAAGTGCCCATAATGTTGGTAAGGTGGTCCTAACAACGGGCGTTTTCGACATACTCCATACGGGCCATCTCGCCCTTCTGAAGGAGGCCAAAGCCCTTGCAGGTGAAGGAGGAAGGCTCATAGTCCTAGTGGCTAGGGATTCTACCGTTGAGAAAAGGGAAGGAAGGCGTCCTATAATGCCCGAAAACGATAGGTTATCCCTCATCGAGGCTCTAAAACCTGTCGATGAAGCAAGGCTCGGCCATAGCGAGGGAATTTCTATCCTCAAGGTTCTAAAGGAAGTTAAGCCAGATATCATAGTCTTTGGATATGATCAGGAGGATCTTGAAGCCGAAACAAGGCGCATCATCGCTCAAGAAGGCCTTTCCATAGAGGTTGTAAGGGCAAAGAGATATGGCTCTGGAAGCTTCAATAGTAGCACAAAAATCAAGGAAAGAATTGCCGAGGTATGGAAGAAGAAAGGAAAGGGATGAGGATGATATGGCTGAAGCCCTCGAAAGGAAAGATACAATGCTCCTCTTTGCCCTTTTGAAGCTAGCGGAAATCGGTGCCCATAAAAGCCTTGTAAGGGTTCCTACCGAAAAGTTTGGGGATCTCATAGGCCTTTCGCAGCAGTCTGCTTCAAGGATCCTTAGACTTCTTGAGCGAAGGGGATTTGTCGAAAGGTTCCTTTTGAAGGATGGAACCTATGCAAGGATTACGAACGGCGGCATCGAAAGGCTTTCTGGACTTCATAGAACCCTTGTAAGAATCTTTGAAAGCAGGATTGAGCCAATAGCCTTTCGAGGCATAGTCTTCTCGGGCCTAGGAGAAGGCAGCTATTACGTAAAGCTTTATCGTCGAGTCCTAAGGGCTAAGATAGGATTCGATCCCTATCCAGGTACCCTTAACTTAAGAGCCGTTACCATCGAGGACCTGAAAGCCTTAGAAAGGATAAGGAGCCTTCCAGCCATAGAGATTAGAGCCATTAAAGGTCGGGGGAGATCCCTTGGCTCGGCGAGGTGTTATAGGGTTCTTATCGAAAATCGTTTAAGAGGGGTTATGGTCGTTCCTGAAAGAACCCATTATGGAAAGGATGTGGCAGAGATCCTAGCGGCAGAGAAACTGAGGGAAAAGCTTGGTCTTAAAGACGGAGATATCGTAACCATCGAGGTAACCTTTGAAGAGAATCCCTTTGCAAGGGCATGGGATGAAAAAATGAAAAATGAAAAATGAAAAATGAAAAATGCTTTGTGGCTCAATTCCGATTTTCTA
>JAGTQN010000121.1 GCA_018396395.1 Candidatus Bathyarchaeota archaeon
ATTATAAGGTATGAGGGGCTGGCGATAACCTACAAAGCCCTCACAACCATAGCATGCATAACAATACACCTAAGATACGGAGTTTGGAGATGAGTTCTATGTTAAAGGCTGGGATAGCTAGACTTAAAGAATGGGAAGGGGGGCTAAGTTGAGCCTTTGGCCCTACATTTTGCCTTTGCCTAGGAACAGGGACGATCAGAGAAAGCTTTTCCTTACGATCTTTGGCTCCAATACGGCAATAGATATCCTTCAGAACCTTTCCATCGAAGAAAAAGCCTATCAAAAGGATCTAATTAAGAAGCTGGGGCATTCTAACAAGACGATTATCGAGAAGCTAAAGACCTTCGTTTCCTTAGGAATCCTCGAGGAAGCCATGGAAAAGTCCGTTGAGAAGGGAAAAGTCGTTTGGTTGAAATGCTACAAGCCCACAAACCTCGGGAGATGGATCATCCTACTCCTGACGCCTCCAGAAGGTGTCGATGTAAAGATAGTGGAAAGGACCCTAAAGGAGCTCTTCGAACTCTATGTGAGGAATGCATTGAAGCTTTGTAGAAGCTTTGGTTTAAATCCAGCAATCCTAAGGCATATTTTTGAGACGGAAATGGGTTACCAGCCCATATCTTAATTTTAGATGATGATAGGGTCGATGGATCGATGAACATGGAGGGCTTGAGTAAAGGGCGGTCGAAGGTCATCTACTTTTATTCCAAGTCCCCTATAGGAAGGATTTATATCGCCTCCACAGAATTGGGGATATGCCGAGCTTCCCTTAACCCCTCGAGGGAAGACTTCCTCCAGAAAATAGAAGAAGCCTCTGGTATAAAGCCCGTATACGAACCTGAAGCCTTCATCCCCCTCGCTGAGAAGCTGGAAAGTTACTTCCGAGGCGAAAGGGTTGAATTCAGGGTAAGTTTCGATTTTCTTTGGGGTACCGAATTCCAAAAAAAGGTATGGACGATCCTTTCTAGAATTCCCTACGGGAGTCTAACGACTTATGGGCAGATAGCATCCCAAGTGGGAAGGTCTAAGGCATTTAGGGCCGTTGGAAATGCTGTTGGAATGAATCCCGTTTTTCTTATAATACCGTGCCATAGGGTGATTAGATCGGACAGAACCCTCGGTGAATTCAGCTATGGAAAAGATATTAAGATGAAGCTTCTGAAGCTAGAGGGCTCCTTAAACCTCGTGAGGCTCGATTCCCTTGGGTATCCGTAGGCATTCGATAAAGGGCATTAAAAAAATATTTAAAGAGGATCCTTTTCCTATTAATTTGGGCGGAGGGTCGGCGGGGGTTGAGCCCTTCCAGGCTCCTCCTAAGCCAAGCATGGTCCAAGGCGCAGCGCTGAGGCCGCTGTGGCGTAGGCCTTCGTGGGTTCAAATCCCACCCCCCGCACTAAACTCTAAAATTGCGTTTAAATTCTCGGTTGTGTGCACAGAGACAAGTTATTTAATAAATGTAGGGAATCATCTTCTTAGTCTTCTTCACATATTCCCTATATTCGTTTCCTAATTTTTCGAAAAGCATGTTCTCCTCTATTCTTATTCTATATATAAAACAAGGGATGAGCCCTAACATTAGGAAAAAGCCATAAAGGCTTGAAAAAATTAGTGGAATTCCGGGGCTGAGTAAAAGAGATCCCAGATACGCCGGGTGTCGGACATGTTTGTAAATTCCATGCTTGATGAGTTCATGTTTCTGTAATGTTCTCAGACCATGCGAAAAATGCTTGCCTAAAGTCCTCCTAGCCACTAAACGTATGAAGATGCCTAAAGCAAAAAGAGCTAAACCAACAAGATTTACCATATCAAAACGATAAATCATTCCTTGAACAAGCACAAAATCCCACCCCGTTACAAGTAACCCTAAAGCAAAAACCAATGTTGCCGGGATTACAAAACCCCAATCCTCTCTTTTAGTCTGAAACAATGACTTTTTCACCAATACACCTCCACTCATATAAGAGTGAAGAGATAAAAAATCTTAGTTTCCCATCAACATAAGCCTATCATCAGCCCTAGGCCTGCCAACCCTTGGGAGGCAAAAAAGGCGATGAACTCCCACTCCCTATCAGAAAGCTTACGGAACTCCATACAAAACCATAGTTAAGAGGGGCTTAAATAGTTTGGAGATGAGTTCTTTAAGTAACACATCCATTTATGCTTGTGGCGATCATTTTGATAGTGGATTCTCATGTTCATTTGAAGCATGGCGATGTTAATAGGACCGAGTATAGGGCTGAAACAATAGTTTACACTATGGATACTGTGGGTATAGATGTTTCTGTGGTTTTTGCCATGGGCACTTCAACGAACCGTTCGATAGAGATGGCTCTTGAAGCCCATAGAAGGTTTCCGGATAGGTTAATACCCTACGGTTTATGCTATTCCAAGTTTTGAAAGGTCTGTCAATGAAGAGATTAGAGACGCCGTGGTAAGGCTTGGATTTAAAGGCATTAAAATCCACGCTGGGGAGTATGCAATAGCTGAATACGTCGTAGACCCAGTTGTAGAATTGGCTGAGAAGCTTGAAGTACCCTGTTTTATAGATTGCATAGGGAGAATTTCAGACGTTAAACGCATTGCTGAAAAGTTTCCAAAAGCCAAAATAATAATTGCACATTTTGGAAAATACTTATCAGCAGATGAAAAACTCTTAGATCAGTTTATAAATCTAGCATCTACCCATGAAAATATATACCTTGACACAAGCGGAGTCATATTAACTCATAAGATAGGGGAAGCCATTCAGAGAATAGGTTCAAATTCCATAGTATTTGGTACAGATGGTCCGCACGATGAACCTGACACGGTAAGTTTTGCGAAGAGAGAACTTGAAAAAATAAAAACTTTAAAATTGAATCTGATAGATGAAGAGAGCATCTTAGGGAGGAACATACTTAGATTATTGAAAATCTAGATTTTCGAAGCTTCGTTAGGCTTCTTCCAGATATCCGCTTCGAGCTTCTTAATCCGCTTACGCTCCCTAGTAAGGTATTTGCAAACAGTACTTCGTTGCCGACCGTCTATAAGCACAGTCTTATTAGACAAGGCTTATGTAGACGGGACTTCTCTGAATCTGAAGAAATGAACTCCATGGGAGTAACTACAGATAAAGAGGAAGAACATAAGGGCGAGAATGGGAAGCGGGGAATTACATTACTACATCCTGTCTAGGATAAGGAGAATAATAAATAGAATAGAATAGAAAAGAAACGAAACGAGGTTCTCGCAGCTAGAAGATTACGGGCTCAGCTTCATAAGGGCAGTATCAAGAAGGGGATTATCCATCAAAATAATCCTCTCAGTATTAGCCTTCAACATAAGCCAATTGATGGCGGAAGTTTCATGGGAACTAGGGGTTGTCCATCTTAAGAATTCGAGTAATAGGTCAAAAGTTATTGGATTAACTATCGTTGCTTTTTCATATCTCAAAAGCGAAATCTTTATTAGGCGCATTCTTATGTCCGTCCTTAATTAATGGATGAATGGCTTTAGTAACGTTTCCGTAAAATGCCTTCATAGATTTCCAGAGTTTGCTCTGCCGCCTTTTGCCAAGTAAAATACTTGAGGACCCTTTTCCGACCGTTTTTTCCCCACTCTTTTGCAACACTAGGATCCTTCAGGACTTCCTTCACACCCCATGCGATATCTGCGGGATCTCCCCCATTCACATGGATCCCATTCTTTTCGGGACCAGAGCTGACTACCTGCTCAGCAAAACCAACAACTCCCCTTGCCCCTACCACAACGGGCTTTTCCATAGCCATCGCCTCAAGGCTAACAATACCGAAAGGCTCGTAGAGGGATGGAAAAACACACACATCAGCCGCTGCATAATGTTGTATGCGTTCTTCCTCAGGTATGAACTCAAACCTACAAACTACATGATCTGCAACTCCTGAGCGCTCCGCCAGCTCCATTAGATCCCTCTGCTCCTCTCCCCTTCCAACAATGACAAGCTTTACCTTAGGAAAGTCCTTAAGGATGAGGGGCATCGCCTGGATCAGGTTTCTTATACCCTTTACCCATGTAAGGCGGCCTATGAAGAAAATGAGGAATTCATCATCCTTGATTCCATACCTGGCCCTTATAGCCGCCACCTTATCGGAATCTACCCTCTCAGGACTATAGACTTGGGAATTCACCCCATTCCATACGACGCTGATCTTTCCCTCTGGCCAGCCATGGCGGACAAGGTCATCCCTCATGGCGT
>JAGTQN010000122.1 GCA_018396395.1 Candidatus Bathyarchaeota archaeon
GTTTCTAGTTCCATAGTTGTCAACATAAATGATGAGCACCCCAGACTGAAGAATACCAGAGATGTCACTAAATTTAAGCTTGCACATTCCAGTTGGATCTGTAGTAGCTTTGAGAGTTGTGCTGGATTTATACAAACCTCCAGGCTCGACCCAGTAAAGCTTTGCTGCTACTTTAGCCCCTGCGACCAATTGGCTTTCATGATTTTTTACGGTTACTTCAACACCATTCAAATTCGGGCTTGCACTAATGGTCAACGCTGGAATGAATTCGAGGGCAAAACCGTATTCGTTTCCAAGGTTTAGAAGCTTGGAAGCATATTCTGGGCTTAAGTAAAGGGGATTTGAGGCGTCTAAGCGTGCCACTTTATCTATGTCCAGGCTATAAGCTTCACGAGTCGTTTCATACTGGCTGGCCAGCCCAAAGACCTTAAGTTCATTATTCGCTATACCCGCCTTGCTACCCCAGTCTGCGGGGAATCCTTCGCTCAAGAGGATTTGTGTAAGGAGCTTCTCGGCTACCATCTTCAACCTATCACCCTCGAAGATGGTTCGAAGGGGAGTGACGAGCGAAGTGGCCATGGTCATCGAGGCTACTACGATGCTGACTATGATAAGGGCCGTCACAATATACTCATTTATCGGGCTCAATACGCCTCACCCTAAGACTAATTGCCAAATCATCCCCCATCCTTCCATTTCGCAAGGCCTACATATAGGCTATCGTTTCTATAGCCCCACACGCAAAACTGTATCTTTTTCATTGCTACATCCGATGTCGAGAAGACGGCGAATTTGTCGCCGCTATATAATCGATCTTGAGGGATCCACTCTTCAATATTCAAAGAGGGAAGTACTTTCAACGAAAGGTTAACATTAGAACCTCTTGAGCTAAGTGGTATGGAAACATTTACAGAGATGTCTGGACGTGTAAGCATGGAAAGTCTGACGAAATATTGACCTGAAGGTGTGTGCACAAGTTGGATTATGTAGATCTTTCCTTGAATGTCTGGGGGTAGTGTGATATTCCTGACCATGACTAAAGGTTTTCCTGTCCATCCACTGAATTTCAGGTTAGATGTATCTACGAGCGTCGCCATCTCGACGATGTGGAGGGCGATATACTCACCTACGGCGGAGAGTTGTTCCTTTGTAACCTCCGCTTGAATGGATGAGGTTACCATGGCGAAGGATACGCTGACGATAATGAGCATACCTAAAAGGGCTAAAGTGCCGATGGTATGTGCCATGTTTATAGGCATCCCTTCTTCCTTCCCCTCCTTTTGATCCGGATAGGCTTTTCCTATCCACCCCCGGCTAGGGAGATACTTACTCTAGCTATCGTAACCGTTAGGATGATAGGGTATTGGGTTTGAATTAATGTTGTCTCATTTTTGCCACCGATATCTACTTTTATAATGATGTTGTTCGAATTAGTATTAACTGAGAAGACCGTTACACCAAGGTTTTGAACTTTTACGTTTAGCGTAGGAGGGTAAGAGCCTAGATAGGTACCTGGTTCCAGTTGAATGAAGGTAATATCGACATAGTTATAATTCTCGCCATTAATATTTACAATTCCAGACTCCAGGATCCTGACCCTATTGAAGTTAAGCCTTATCCAAGCTCCATTCCTTTGTTCTGTCCAAAGATATCCAAGGGGCATTGAAGCGGCCGTTACAATAAGACATTCGTTTCCTATCAGAGTATCCTTATATGTGGACATGGCCCTTCCTCCTCGGAAAGAGAGGGTGACCAGTGAGGGCACATTAAAGAGTTCCAGCATGTCATTATTTTTTGAATAGTTTACTTGAAGCTTTGTCTCAATCCTCTCTACGTTAAAGCCACCAGCCCTAGCATTGAACCTTACAGAGCCCCCGGATCCATGCCTTAACCCAACATCCGTAATTAGATCCGCCAGAAGGCGCATCCCTGTCTTCGCATTCTCGAACTCGGCAGCCTGCATCTGTAACTCCAAAACATTGTTCGCAACGGAGGCCGTTACAATGGCTATCATAAGGATGACCGAAGATACGATGACGGTCGAGAAGACTATGGAGTCCCCGGAAGGACTCCTTAAAGCCCCTCTTAAAGGCTTCCTTAGGCTTCGCTTACTAGGCATTCTAAACCCCTGCTAAAGTTATGGGAATCGTTATGAAGGGCGCTATCCAAGTCACGACGAGGCTGAAAACCGTAAGGACGGCTGCATGCTTGAAGCCCGCCGATATGCTTCCAGCGCTCATCTTTCCGGTTACCAAGCCCATAAGGAACGATTGGATGACTAAAGGCGGAAGGAAGAGGGTAGCGAACTCTGCGAATGGAAGGACAGCCGATCCGTATCTTCGGAACATTCCCATGATGGATCGCATAAAGCCTAGGAATACGATCGTAGAGATGAGCAGGATGCCCGCACCTATATAAGGTATCACCATCATGGGCCTCAGCATAGCCCTTCTTTCCTTCTCTTGGCTCGATATCATCTCAGAGAACTCGGCTACCGTCTCGAGGGTCTCTGGCGAGCCCCCTCCGACCTCTATGGCATCCACGAGCAAATACATATTGACGAGGGCAAGCCAGGACCTCACATGCTCCGCAAAGCTTGTGTATATCGTCCTGAAGGGCATACCCCATCTGAGCTGGTTCGATACGATGCTCAGGTATCGAGTAAGCCTTCCGTAGCTTCGGCTACAGAGGTTTACGATGCATTTCTCTGGCGAAAGGCCAGTCTTACGCACCTCTACTAGGTCCCTTAGGAAGTTCGTTATGTCCTCCTCGAGGCCCTTGCTCTTGGCGAAGAAGTAATAATGGGCGATGGTTCCAGGAATAGCGCAGGATAAAAGGGCTATGGAAATGCCTATGGTAGCCTCATAACCCCTTTCGAGTCCTAAGGCACTCCTTATAGCCGTTACGAAGCCTGCGAAGGGCTTGAAGAAGGGCTGGTATTGAAGATCCGCTACTAGGAAGGGCAGTGCCAGCGTAGCGAAAAGGAAGCCCATCAAAGGAAGGAAGGCTGCGAAGACCTTGTAGGGCCGCCATTCCGAAACGGGATAGTGCTGTTGCGAAATGTCCGATAAGTAAAGGAAGGCGATGGATATGGCGGGTATGAGGATCCATGCGAATAGAATGAAGCTCTCCTTTCCGAAGAGGGCGAAGGCGAAGGCAGATTCGAAGGCTATGGAGGACGCGTACATGGTATAGAGGCTTAAAGCCAGAAGGACCACGATGGCGATGTAGACCTCCATGAGCATGCTCGTCCGCTCGCCAAAGGCCCGAAGCTTGGCGGCCTGATCCCTGAAGAGCGTTTCCGTCCTTACGAGGAGGTAGTGAAGCACATCCCCTCCGCCCCTAAGGGTCGATGCATAGCTGCTCATAAGGTCCCTATAGTCCCTCGATGGAAGCTTTTCGGCTGACTTCTCCATGGCGGTTACGGGGTCCATGCCTAAGGCTTTCACATCGATGTCCATCTTCTTGGCTACCTTGGCTATGTTCGGAAGGAGGGGAAAGTTCTTGAGCCTCTGGAGGCTGGCGAAGGGCGATAGGCCTCCCGTAGCCATGATGCTCATATAGGCGCTGGCATAGGGAATCTCTGCATCCAGGTTCGAGCCCCTATTGAAGGCAAGGATCTTCGGTATGCTTGCGCCTAAAAAAAGCGTAAGGAATGGTATGGCTATGATAATGCCTACGGTTATGAGGATGCCTGGAAGGACGAGGAGCCAAGGTGCCAAAAACCAGGCTAAAAGGATCGTTACGGCCGATCCTACGATTCCCAAAAGAAGCGTAAGGAAGCCCACCATGGAAGCGTAGGCTTCAGGATAGATCCTTAGGTCCGCGGCCTCCAAGGAATCCTCGATGTTTGCATGGAAGATCGATTTGAAGACCTTGGAAGCGAAGGATCCAAGCCTCCAGAAATGTCTATAAGAGAAGCCTGTAAGCGTAAAGTCCTTCAAGGA
This sequence comes from Candidatus Bathyarchaeota archaeon, assembly GCA_018396395.1. Classification (GTDB taxonomy): domain Archaea; phylum Thermoproteota; class CALKCG01; order B24; family JAGTQN01; genus JAGTQN01. The sequence goes on from JAGTQN010000122.1 coordinate 3,948, forward strand.
TGCTCCAACCCCCTGCCCCTTCCTTTCGACTTTCCTCCAATCATTCTTTCAGTTTTTCATTTTTACTTTTCCCTTTTCCTTATTTTTCATTTCTAAACTAAACCAAACTAAAAATAATCTTTCCTTCTACAATCGACTAGCCTAGCCTCCCTTAGCCTCCTTATCCTTCGGAGCTTGGGCTTTTTCCCTCTTTCCCTTCTCCTTCGATTCCTTTTCAAAGCTTTCCCAAATCTTTTCTAAAGCCTCCCGAAGGGCCTT
>JAGTQN010000125.1:0-2191 GCA_018396395.1 Candidatus Bathyarchaeota archaeon
CTTTTATATTCGATGAATAGGCGGTATTTTTCCATTCTGATTTGAATTCCTTTTTCACTACATTACATTACCCACTTCCATCCTTATCTATTCCTTCTAATCCATATTCCCTTGTCCGAATGAAGACCTTAGATATGCCTTTTTGGCGGGCTTTCCTCGCAAGCTTAAGGAGAACCTTCCGGCTTATAGGGGCTCCCTCCCTCAATTGGGGACTTGGGACCTCCGGGCTAGGAATAAACTGCTGGAGCACATAGACTGGGTCTAGGGGAGCCAGTTCCTCAGATATGGCAGATATGCTTTCCTCCTTATCTGTCAAGCCTGGCACGATGGTCGTCCGGGCCTCGTATGGAACTTGGGTTGAGGCACAAAGCCTCAGACTCTCTTGAACTGACCTTATGACCTCTGGAGCCATGGAGGGCTTCCCACTAGCGACTCCATAGTCTCCGTTTCTCAAGGGAGCCTTCACATCAATGGCAACATAGCTCAAGAGCTTCGAATTCAATAACTTCCTTAGAACCTCAGGACGAGTTCCATTGGTTTCGATGAAGACCTTTAAACCCTTCTCCTTAGCCCATAGGGCTAGTTCCTCAAGGGCTTCTGGTTGAAGGGTCGGCTCACCCCCTCCAAAACCAAGGGCATCCAAGAGCTCGAGGCTTCTCTGAATCTTAGCCTTAACATCCTCTAGGCTATAGAGGGTTCCGGACTCTAGGGGAATGAGCCTTCGGTTCTGGCAGAAGGGGCATGCAAGATTACAGCCAGAAAGGAAGAGCATGAAGGTTAGGTTTCCAGGCCAATCGATGGCGCTTAATTCGATCCATCCTCCAAGCCTAACCTTCTTCATCGCTGGATCTTCCAAGCCTTGCACCTTTGAAATAAATAGGGATGGGAAGTTCCTGACGGCCTTAATGAGAGAATAGGAAAATAAGTTTTTTAGGAAAAATTGAATCCGTAATGTTTCAATGAAAATAACTTCTGATCTTTTCATTGGTAAAATGAAGTAAAGCAAAGCAAAGTAAATCGTATCTCCCAATCCATAGACTTTCCAAATTCCTTCTTAAATTGATGCAGAAACACCTTAGCGAACCTTCCTTCAATATTAAGGCAATACACCTCGGGATCTCGAAGGCGTTATGGAATCCTTTCTGGCTTAATATCCAGAGAACCGATGTCTGAAAGCTAGTCTTAATCGAAATAGTCTTATAAATAAAGATCCCCAATTGAATTTAGGCTAGTATTTTCGGAGGTCCAAGTCTTGGAATGTAAAGCTTTTGTCGATGCAACATCGCCGATAGGAAGATTCGATAGAAGGTGCTATGGGCAATTCATCGAACACTTGGGAAAATGCATCTATGGAGGCATATGGGTAGGAGAGAATTCGAAAATTCCTAATGTTAAGGGATTCCGCCAAGATGTCCTCGAAGCGATAAGGGAACTGAAGCCCCAGATCGTCAGATGGCCTGGAGGAAACTTTGCTTCAGGTTATCATTGGATCGATGGTATCGGCCCCAGACATCAGCGTCCAAGACGCTTCGATATGGCATGGGGGTCCGAAGAGCCCAACGAATTTGGAACGGATGAGTTCCTTGAATGGTGTAGGCTCGTGGGGGCGGATCCATTCATCGTTGTCAATGCTGGGAATGGGAATCCATCGGAGGCCGCGGATTGGGTGGAGTACTGCAACTCAGCCGGGCAAACTTATTATGCATCCTTGAGGCGTAGCCATGGAATCGATAAGCCCTACGGAGTGAGGCTTTGGGGCATAGGAAATGAACTCTATGGAAGATGGCAAGTAGGCTTCTGCATCGATGGAAAGGAATGTGCCAGGAGAACCATAGAATTCTCGAATGAGATGCGGAAGGTCGATCCGAGCATAGAGCTGGTCGCCGTCGGTTGTGAGGATCCCGAATGGAACCTCTCCATGATTAAGGAGGCTGGGGATTACTTCGACTATCTTTCAATCCATATTTACATAAGGGGAGGTAGGCCCTACAGGGAGCTTGTTGCGTCGCCCGTGGACGTGGAGCGAAGGCTCATGGGCGTCTATCGCCTCGTAGAGGCCGCCCGCCGAAGGTATGGGATTAAGCGGGAGATAAAGCTCGCCTTCGATGAATGGAACGTCTGGTACCCCGAGGCTAAGGCCCCCCTCCACGAGCAGATTACAGGCGTCGGGGATGCCGTCTTTACTGGGCTC
>JAGTQN010000125.1:2215-3818 GCA_018396395.1 Candidatus Bathyarchaeota archaeon
TGCAGGATAGTCCCTATAGGAGGTTTTGCTCAAACAGTAAACGTTCTGCCCCTCATCATAGCCTCCGATGATGGGCGCATGGTCCTAACCCCCCAGTATCATGTCTTTAAAATGTATGCTTCCTGCGATGCGAACTTAGTCCTCAAAGCCTCCACTGACTCCCCTGCCTATCTTTCCCAAGAGATAGGGGATTATGTTTCCTTTGTGGACGTATCGGCAACCCTCGGAACGAAGGGCGAATGCCTACACATTTACGCGGTGAATAGGCATGAAAAGGAGTCTGCGGAACTAGATGTATCTTTCAGGGGCTTTAAGCCCCAAAGGGCATTGGGTGAATGCATCAGTGGTACTTCAGAAGAGGACCGAAATACCTTGGACGAGCCCAATAAGGTCATGATAGAAAAGTTCGATGCAAGGATTGAAGAAGGCAAGCTCTTCGCCTTCCTAAAGCCCCATTCTATAAGCGTAATTACTGTAAAAGGCGCCCCTTCCGGTTAATATGCATAGAAAAATATCGAAGGATTCCTTGGAGGCTTTGAAGGACTATGGAACCGAAGCTCATCGGAATGTATGCAGGTTGCGAAGTCCTCTCAAGGGGAGGTTTGGAAAAGAACCTAGATCTTATGCAAGCATACGGGGTCAATACCATAATCCTTTCGGGAGGCTATCGTGTAAGCCCCGAAGTCGAAGCCCTTAATCCCCTAGGAAGGCTTCCAAGGCAACCTAATGCCCTCCCGGAGATTAAGAGGGCTTGCGAAAGAAAGGGACTAAACCTCTGGCTTTGCGTGGGGGTCCCCTACGCCGAATGCGTCCAAAGGGCGGCCGATTACCCAAGCCTTGCGGTCCGAGATGTCTTCGGTAGCATAATAGAGCCTGATCAAAGCTTTGGTTTTAGATGGGCTGCCTCCCTCTGCCCAAGCAACCCATCGATTCGGGGTTATCTCCAAGCCCTTTTCAAGGATTTGGCCAAGGGCTACGAACTTGAAGGCTTTACTCTCACCCATCTCAGGTTTTCCCCTCCTAGCCATTCTTTCCTAAACCTCTTTTCATGCTTCTGTTCCTCATGTATCCATGAGGCTTCGAGGCTAGGCTATGAGCCTGAAAAATCTAGGAAACAGCTTATGGAAGCCATAGAGGAGTTGAAAAGGCTTGATGCCGGTAAGATTCGGGCCCTATCGGAGGGGGGAGCCACGATCCACGATTGGATTCAATTCCTAGGCTTGGGAGAGGAGGCCCTCCGATGGTTTGAGTTCAGGGCAAAGATGATTACCGAAAATCTGGCATCCTTTCACGAGGTTGTTAAGGATATAAACCCAAACACCCTCTTCAGCTGCGATGGCTATCCTCCTAGCTTTGCCATTCTTGTTGGCCACAGATATAGGGGGCTCGAAAGGATCGGGGACTTCCTCTCGCCTCTTTTGAATCATCCGACGATCTTCCAGACCCTCGTCTTCGCAGAGGTCTGTAAGGTCCTTCTAGAATGGAATCGAGGCTTGAAGGAGAATGACCTCCTAAGGCTCCTCTATAACTTGGCTGGCTATGGAGATTTAGGCCTTCCCCTGAGCATATCGAGGCTTATAGGCTCCCAGAGGCGAGGAGATAC
>JAGTQN010000125.1:3840-3982 GCA_018396395.1 Candidatus Bathyarchaeota archaeon
CCAAGGCTGATCGAAAGGGAGGCTGCCAAGGCAAAGGCCATATCCAGAGGTTCCAAGCCCCTCTTCGTGGTTCTAGAAGCCCACACAAGTCTATCGAAGTCGGAGATCAGGGAGAGGATAGAAGTTGTCAGAAAGGTTGGGG
>JAGTQN010000124.1 GCA_018396395.1 Candidatus Bathyarchaeota archaeon
ACAATATCCAGAAGGATGGGATTACTCTTCCTTCCCTTTCCCTTCATGCTCTTTCCCTTCCTCTTCCTTCCCCTCCTTCTTTTCCTCTATTTTCATTTCCTCCCCTTCCTTTCCTCCCTCCCCTAGAAATTCCGAAAGGGACTTCTTGAAATCCTCAGCCTTATTCATGAGAATCTTGGCTGCTTCAAGGACAATCCTATGATTGGGCAAGCCTCCCAAGGTTTCCAGCGTGTAGATGAAGCTTGAGCTATCATAGCCTACGTTTATCGCTCCAGCTGGACATGCCTTCATGCAATCGCCGCAGAGAGTACAATCCATAAGCCTTTCAACCTTCAAAGCCCCACCCTCTAGGCTCAAAACTTTCCTATGGCAGATCTCTACGCATTTACCGCAATCCTTCCCGGCGCACTTTGTCCGATGGATGGATATCTTGGGCACGAACTTGTAGACACAAAGGCTTAAGGGCTGCCACTTGGCATGCATTTCTCCCGTTCCCAGCCTTGCATAGGCTTCGAGCTTAACCCTCTGACCCTGCGCCAGCTTTACGATGGGAATGTCACCATTCACAACTTTTATGGAGGGATTCGATGGATCCGTAGCTAGATCCCTTGAATAGACTGTTTTCACATCTTCCTCCGCCTTCGCATCGAGGGTGAATACTACCCGGCATTTGCTACATCCCAACTCGCTCTTGCAAGAACATTCCTCTGGCATCACGTACGTATCGAGGTCCGTAACCAAGGGAATGAGCCCAAGCCGATGGGCTAGAATTTCATCGTACATCACGGAAGTATTCTCTATGATAACAACATCGTCTATGGCCATGGTTGGGACTTCCGATAGCATAATCCTCCTCAAGGCGTTAGCGAAAGGGATGGATGAACCGCTCAATAAAAAGCGAAGGGTATTTCCATCCTCGCTTAGGATTTTTACCTGCACTTCCAGGCCCTCTTTGGCGAGAGAAACCTCACCAAGGATATTTAAAGATTAAGAAGGAAAAGAAGGAGAGGAAGGAAGGCGGAAATCTTTACTTAGGGCTTAGACCAATAAGGTTATAAAAATTCTTTGCGTATGCGCTAACTTAAACCTTAAATAACATCTGTTCTAGTTTCCTTGCTAGGTTTTCCGGATGGCTTCGAGAAAGGCTGAAAGATGGGGGATTGCCCATATATACAGCTCATCAAACAACACCATCGTCCACATCACAGACCTCTCAGGCTCTGAAACCATAGCCATCGGAACGGCTGGCATGTTCGTGAAGCAGGATCGCCTAGGGGGCTCCCCCTATGCGGCAATGCAGAACGCAAGCCATGTGGCTTCCATCGCTAAGGATAAAGGCATTACGGGGCTTCATATCAAGGTAAGGGCACCAGGAGGGCCAAAGGCGAAGATACCTGGACCAGGAGCCATGGCTGCGATAAGAGTCCTTTCGAGGGCCGGTTTTAAGATCGGTAGGGTCGAGGATGTCACTCCGATTCCCCATGATGGTACGAGAAGACCAGGTGGAAGGAGAGGAAGGAGGGTCTAAAGCCTTATTGAATTTTCGAGGATAAAAGGGAAGTTCTAAGAGAGGATTTTACAAATGGAAGCCTTACCCTAAGGCGAAGCCTGGAACTCGGCCGCGGCCTCCTTAATTTTCTGGCTCGATTGGACGGCTTCTATGGTTACTCGAAGGGGATGATCTTCTTTGGCTAAGGGACTTGAGGCCGCATAGCCTATGTTACCCTCTTCTTCAACCGTTACATGATAGGAAGGGACTCGGACGATCCTGGGACCGATAGCGATATGTCCATGGGTGATGAGCTGACGGGCCTGTTGGATCGTCTTTGCAAGCCCCTTTCGAAATACCAGGGTCTGAAGCCTTCTTTCAAGGGCATCGTTAACTGTCAGGTCTAGGACATCATCTAAGTTTGCTCCCTCAGAGACTAGGCCTTCCCTTCGAAGCTTGCTGAGAAGGATATTCTCAGCTTTTGACCGTTCTTTAGCAGGCTTTCCTAGGAGGCTCCTCGCCAGTTTCCTGTATCGGGAAACCTTTGTTTTATGCCTCCAAAGCTCCCTTTTGTTCCGAAGTCCATACTCTCCAAGAAGCCTCAGTTCAGCCTCCAAGGTCTGTAGGGACCATGGAACCCTGGGAGTCTCATATTTCTTCTTATCCCTTTTCGGGTCTCCCATATTCATCGCCCCTCGACCCGCTTCTTTCTCACACCTACTGCCCTTCCAGTTCTTCCTGTCGTGCGGGTTCTTTGCCCCCGGACCTTCAGGCCAAGGCTATGCCTTAAGCCCCTCCAGCTCCTGATCTTCTTCATATAATCGATGTCAGCCTTCGTTTGAAATTCCAAATCAGATCCTATAAGATGAAGATCCTTACCAGTCTCTAGATCCTTTGGACGATTGAAAATCCAGCCTGGAAGCCCAGTAGCGGAAAAATTCTTGAGGGCCGTCTCAATCCTATGGACTTCCTCATCACTCATGTAGCCTATCCGTTTCATGGGATTGATTCCTAGTAGCCTTAAAAGAGCCCTACTGACCCTAATTCCAATGCCCTTTATCTTCGATAGGCCATAGTCGATCCTCATGGTACCATCTAAGTCGACACCGGCGATTCTGACTATGTAACGGTATTCTTGCAAAGATTCCACCGATGGATCGTAAAGCCTTTTCCTTTGCAGAAAGATTCTAAAACCTATTTAAGGATATTGATCATCCGCAGGTTCTTGCCTAATTCCATGCAATCGGCTCCAAAGCTGTTTCTAGCTTTTAGTCCACTAATCCTCGGCTCTTAACTAAGGATTTTGTGGTTGCATGGAAAAGGCTATGGAAAACTTATGGCAGCTACAAAATTCTCGGTTAAGAGCGGAAACCTTTTAATGACTCAGTAAAGAATTGTTCGAGGACTTTCATATGGCTGTGCTCGTCTTTTCAGGAAAAGGAGGAACGGGAAAGACAACCCTGGCAGCCCTGACAGTCCGTTATTTTTACGAGAAGGGAAAGGTATCGCTGACCCTTGATATGGATCCTGATGCTCACCTTTTTAAGCTCCTAGAGGTGCCCTTGGAACAAACAGTCGGAAACATAGTAGACCGCGTCCATAAAGAGAAGAATTTTGAGCTGGAGCCCCGAAAACCAGTAGATGTTTCAGATGCCGAGTACTTTTACTCCCTAGTCATGAGGGATGTTCTCATCGAAAGTGAGGGATTCGACTTGATAACGCTTGGAAAACCCTCCAGCGAGATCGATTGCTATTGCCCCGTATTCTATTGGGCTGACTTGGCGATTTCAAAGATCCTCAGAAGCTATAAAATGCCCTATGACCATATTGTGGTCGATTGCGATCCTGGAACCGAGATCTTTCCTAGAAGGATCTTGGACACGATAGCAGAGAAGGTCGGGATAGACTATGTCTTCATAATCATCGATGGGTCCCGTATGAGCCTCGACACAGCCATTGAGATAAGGAAAGAAATAAAGAAGAAGGAAGGCCTTAGGTTTGGAGAAGTCCTAGGCTTATGCAACAGGATCGATGATCCGAAAATGCAAGCTATCATAAAGGAATTTGCAGCCTCGGAGTATGGGATAAACATAGCAGGCTTCGTTCGGAGCGATATAGGCATCATAGAGGGAGCCCTTAAGGGGGAGGGTATCCTGAAAAAGACGGGTTTAAGGGCATTTGAAGACCTGAAGAAGATCCTCCAATCCCTAGGTCTTTAGAAATGAGACATCTAAAGAATAAGGCTTGGATAGGAGCTATAATTCCATCGTGTAAGAATGTTGACCTGAACTTCACCACATAATATTATATAATCCTATTAGCTCCCGTATACCTAATGGCTGGTTTTAGGTCCCTTGGATCTGTTGGCTTAGACTAGCCTTTGTGCTATGAACTTTAGCTCATGGTATCATCCCCCTTATTATTTCCTGCATGATCAGGGGCTCCAGGCCTCGACAACCGCATGGAGAAGCCTTCAAGCTTCTATGGTATCTGACCCAGTTGTAGAAGCCCCTCCATGCTTCCAAGAGGCTTTTAGCATGCCCGATTGGGCTTCTGCATCTGCAGGGAACGTAAAGGTCGAAGATAATAAAAGTC
>JAGTQN010000123.1 GCA_018396395.1 Candidatus Bathyarchaeota archaeon
CATATGCAATTTGAGAAGGGAGGCTTTTGCAAGGAAACGAAGAAAAACTGCAGTTTACAAACTGCCCCTTCACCAAAAAATTAAGTCTATTTTCGTCTACCTAAACTTGATGGTATCTTTAGAACGCTAAGTTTAAAAATGAGGTTTGTTCCAAAACCTCTACGGTAACTGATGAGGGGTTTGGCACATCTATGATCCGCCCCCTACATATGAAGAAGGTAAAGGCCATCGTCCATGCGGAATACCTAGACAATGTCCTCAAAGCCTTGGGAGAACTTGGGTCCTTCCATTTTATCAGTGAGTCCGAGGAGAGACTTGCCCTAGAGAAAGATGGACTTCTGAAGCCTATGGAGGCCAGTAAGGTTCTTCCTAGGGCCTCTTCACTCTTGGCAAGAACCGAGAAGCTCCTTTCCCAACTCGGGTTCCAGGAAGAAGCTTTTCTAAAGGCTCAAGGGAGCTCGATAATAGGGGCTTGGGAAAAGGGCTTTGAGGGCTTCCTCGAAAGGGTTGAGGGAAGGATAGCCTTCATCGAAAGCGAGTATTCAAGGCTTTCTGAAATTGCCCCATCGGACGATGCGGCAGCCGAAGACCTTCGGAAGCTTGTGAAGGAAGGAAGCCTTGAGCTTTCCGAAATCTTAGAGACCCTAAGGATTGGAAGACAGTTCGAGGAGACGAAATTGGCAATCCTAGGAACCGAAAGGTGCCGATTCTTTGAGGGCTGGGTTCCCGCTGGGAAGGATGAAGAAATCGTGAAGGCTATAGAAAGGGCATCTGAAGGCTTCTGCATCGTAGAGGTCGAGGAGCCAAGCCACCACGATATGCCTCCCTCAACCATAAGATTGCCTTCCCTCCTCAAAACCTTCGAGACCCTAACCCGATCCTACGGAACGCCCTCCTACCATGAACTGAACCCCACCATTTTCATGGCCATAACTTTCCCTATTATATTCGGGCTTATGTTCGCTGACGTAGGCCATGGTCTCCTCCTCATCATCCTTGGCGCCTTCGCCCTCGCCATCTCGAAGCGTATGCCGAAGCCTGGCGAGTTGCTCGGCTATATCCTAAATAATGGCTTCTTCTTCATAACCCTTGGTCTTTGCGCCGTCATAGGTGGCTTTCTTTTCGGTGAGTTCTTCGGCTTCCATGAAATCATCCATCCGATGGGTTTTAAGCTTGTCATAGGAAGGACAGAGATACCCATAGGGGGCTTTAATCCCGTTGAAGCCCTAAAGCATGGCGAGCTCATGCCTATGTTCAAGTTTTCAATTTTCATAGGCGCCATCCACATATCCATAGGACTCATCGTGAACCTTCTGACGAAGCTCATCAGCCGAGAATTTAAGGAAGCCTTCTTCGAATCCCTATGCTGGCTATGGTTTTACTTAGGTCTTATCTATTCCCTTTTCGCCTACAAATTCGAGCTCCTCACAGTCTTCATAGGTCTAAAGCTTCCCGACTTCTTATACATCATCGTAGCCATCTTTGTACCGCTGATCCTTATGCTTCTAGGTAAGGGTCGTATGGAGGGCTTCATGGAAGGTTTCTCCTTCACCTTCGAAGCCTTCGTATCATCCTTAGGCAATACGGTTTCTTACGGGAGGCTTATGGCCCTTTTGCTCTCCCATGCCATGATGAGCTCCATGTTCATTACCCTTGTCGAGGGTCAAAGTATGGCTATGCAAGTGCTATCGCTTATCCTAGGAACGATCCTCGTGATGGCGCTGGAAGGCCTCATTATCTTCGTCCATACGACGAGGCTCCACTGGGTCGAGTGGTTCAGCAAGTTTTATAAGGGCGATGGAATTGAATACAAGCCGTTCAGAATCGCGGTAGGTAGCAATTAAATTCAAGGCTGGAAGGTGGTTGAGAATTATGACGCCCGACATCATTAGTATGATGGCAGTCATTTTGGCATCATGCTTCTCATCCTTAGGAGCCATATTTGCCATCATAACTGCGGGGACGGCTATGGCAGGGGCTGGAACCGAGAAGCCCGAGATCCTTACGAAGGCCCTTATATCCGTCGTGCTAGCCGAAGCCATTGCCATCTATGGACTCCTCACGTCCTTCATGCTCATCACGAAGCTACCCGTCATAACGAATATGCCTGATGTTGAAGCTTCAACGGCCGCCTACAAGGCCCTTGCGGCGGGTGTTATCATGGGCGTTTCTGGCTTAGCTGCGGGCCTAGGAATCGCCTACGCAGGCTCTGCGATGGCAGGAGCCATGGTTGAGAAGCCCGAAACCTTCTCGAAGAATGTTGTCGCCGTCGTGCTAGCCGAAGCCATTGCCATCTATGGACTCCTCATCTCCTTCATGATGATTGCAGGAATCGGCTAAAGGTCCTCTAGGATAGGGAGATTTAATGGAAGATGCCTACGCCCTATACAAGGATCTTAAGGAAAAGGCTAAGGAATGGAATGAAAAAAGGCTATCCAACGATCCCTCGTACAAAACCTTCGAAGTCATGCATCCCCATGTGGCCAAGGAGATTCTTCTCAAGGTGAGATTAAGGGAACTGAAGGCGAAGGTCTTAGAAGCTACTAGCCTATCCCAGAGGGAAAGGATAAAACTGGAAATAAGAAAGGTGGAGAGGGAACTTCAAAGGGAGAGGCTTCTCCAAAGAACTAAGCCAGAATACCTTCAATGGAGATCTAGGGAACTTAGGTCAGTACCAAGAAAGGCCTTGGCTAAACTTAAAGTAGCCTTGAAATACGGATTCTCGAATATGCGCCGAAGGGTTGGAGGGGCCCTTACGAGGGCGATACCTCCTTCTATATCCTACCTTGGATCTTTGGACTTCTCTTCAGAGGATCTTGTTAGATGGAGCAGGGGATTTTTGAGGGCAAGGACATCGAAGAAGCCAAGGAAGCCTTCGATTGGTTGGAGGTTTAGAGGAAAATAAAATTAGGAATGGAATAGAAGCCTTCCCCGCAGACCTTAGCCATAGCCCTACGTTGTTTGTTAAATTCTGCTTTTTGGCCTGAGCCCTACTTATTCATCCTTGATCCTCGATCAGAGGCGTCCATCGATCCATAGAGCGGAAAGGAATCCTCCCCTTAGCTAAGGATGGCCTTTTCATCCCCGGCTTCTTATTGAAAGGGTTTACCATTTAGAGTCCCCTTCCATAACATAAAACCAATACTTCTTTTATCCGCTTGAAATCCTACCATTTATAGGGGCATACCTTCCTGTAGCTTCCAAAAGCCTGATCCTCATCCTCCTAACTTCGGCAATTTGTTAAGCTCCTACTCGGAAGGACTAAGCCTAGGCATCCTTTCTTTTTTGGGCTAGGAAATCATGGGACGATATTCATTCGAAATTGAAAAGGTTATTGAACCCCCATCGTAAAGAAGAAATAAGAATTAGAAGCTTCGACCCCTCATTTATCGAAGTTAGGCTTTTCTTCCATCCAGGTGGGCAAAGCCTTATGCCCTTTCAACCTTAATGCTATTACTAATATTATCCTACGGGGGTATTCTTTCCTTTGTCCTATAGCCCTAGAAAGAAGGGAGATGGAAGAAAGGAAGACCTTGAAGTCTTCCATAAAGGAGAAAGATGGAAGCCTAAGGCTATCCTCTTTGACCTAGGAGATACCCTTTTGATGGAAGAGCCTGGACTCTCAGGAAAGAAGCACATCTGGGAAATTGATTTCAAAAGGGTTCCAGGGGCCGAGGAAGTTCTAAGGGAGCTTAGGCATCGCTATAAACTGGCTGTCGTAACGAATACTGTAACCTCCAGAGAGCCTCAAGTGCGCCTAGCCCTTAGGAGGGCAGGTCTAGAGGAATACTTCGATGCCGTCATTACGTCCGTCGATGTGGGTGCCAATAAGCCTGAGGCAGCACCCTTCCAAGAAGCCCTTAGAAGGCTTGGAGCCCTTCCATCGGAGGCAGTCATGGTTGGAAACCGATTGGATACGGATATCTTAGGCGCCAAAAGGTTGGGAATAAAAGCCATCCTCCTGAGACGAGAAGGAATCATAGAGGATAAGAAGGAGCCAAGAAGCCCTGAGGAAGTCCCAGACTATGTTATAAACTCTCTAAGAAAGCTTCCGGAGATCCTAAAGTTGATGGAGGGCGTTTCTTAAGATAGAACTGGCGATGGTGTAAGGGGAAAAAGAATAGAATAG
>JAGTQN010000017.1:0-12382 GCA_018396395.1 Candidatus Bathyarchaeota archaeon
GATAGACATGAAAGGTATAAGTATAGCCTAGGGCATAGGCTACTTCACAATCTGCCTAGGATTCCTATCCCTTTCGAAGGGTTTCATAGAACATCGAGGGAGATAGGGCTCCTCTAAGGCTTAAGGTTAAAGCATCGATAGAACTTCCGAAAAGATAAAGTTCACCGCGCTTCCTAAGGTCTCTTTACTTCTTCTTTTGCTGGCGATGGAGAATCGAATTTTCGTCATCTCCTCAGCTCCCTTTCTTGGCTCCTCTCCTTTAATTATCGATGAACGAAAATATTATCTCTTAAAGATCAAATACGTTTACATTCATCTGAGGTAATGTGCCTTGAAAATAGAAGGTTTCCAAAAGGAAGAATTCCTCAGGGAATTTGAAAGAGCAATGGCAGAGGTTGTAGGCGTGGAAGATGTAAGACGAATGGTCGAGGAGGGCCTGCGCATGGATGTTGAGCCCCTCAAAATCCTCGAAGCTATGAGGAAGGGCCTTGATGATGTTGGAAGGAAGTATGAGGAGGGCGAGTATTTCCTCATGGAACTTATCCTATCGGGTCTTATGGCGAGTGAGGTGGCAGCCCTCCTCAAGCCCTACTTAAGGGCTCAGACTCGCCAGTCGATGGGAAAGGTCGTCATAGGAACAGTTGAGGGCGATCTGCACGACATCGGGAAGAACATCGTTGCGACAATGCTAAGTGCAGGAGGCTTCGAAGTCATCGACCTTGGCGTTGATGTTACTGCGGAGAAGTTCGTAGAAGCCGTTGAGAAAGAGAAACCGGACATACTAGCCATGTCAGTCCTTCTGAGTATAGGGCTCCCTCATATGGCTGAAGTCATCAGAAGGCTGGAGAAGGTCGGATTGAGGAATCGCATAAAAATAATGGTTGGGGGAAGGCCTGTTACCGAGGAGTATGCCCGCCAGATAGGGGCTGATGCCTATGGATCGGATGCCATTGAAGCCTTGAGGATTGCCCAAGAATGGATGAGAGGGAAAGATCTGGAAAGGTCAGGAGAGGATAAGAAGAAAGATAATGATGATGTAAGGTAACGTGATCGATGGAAAGAAGGAAAAGTTCTGGAGGGAAAAAGATGAAAAAGGGTAGGGATAGGGTCCTCGCAACCCTCGATTTTGAAGAGCCTGACAAGGTTCCCATCACGGAGCTTGGAATCGATCCATGCCATGTGGACGCCATAGCTGGTTCAAAGGGGCATTTAGAATGCTACAGAAGGCTGAAGTTTGACATCGTGTTTGGAGGTGCATCCGAACCTGAAGGCTGGAAGCCTAAGCTTCTTCCCGATGGGCGCTTTATCGATGAGTGGGGTAGGATCTACCTTAGGGATCGTAGGACAAGGACCTCCATTCCCGTAGATACTACCATAAAAAGTCTCGAGGACTGGGAAAACCATCCCCTTCCAGATCCCGAAGCTCCAGGTCGGATAGAAGCCTTCAGTAGGCTTGTTAAGGCCGTTAAAGACGGGGAGATGCTCGTCGCAGGAAGTACAAGGTCCCCCTTTGCCATTGCATGGGAGATCTTTACGCCCCCCAAGTTCTGTCAGCTCCTCTTCGAGAAGCCTAGAGCCATCACCAGAGTAATCGAAGAGATCACGAATTTCAATGTCAAAATAACCAGACTTTTGATCGAAGCTGGAGCCGAGCTCATAGTCCAAGGGGGGGATATAGCGGAAAAGAGGGGACCTATGGTATCGTTAAAATACTTCAAGGAGATCATTTTTCCTAACCTAAGACGCGAAACAGAAGAAGCCCACAAAAGGGGAGTAAAGTTCATCAAACATACGGATGGAAATGTCCTCCCGCTCTTGGATGGACTTCTCGAAGAGGCCCGGGTAGATGGAGTGCATTCCCTCGATCCAAGCTCAGGGGTCGACATAGGGGCTGTGAAGGAAAGGTATGGCGATCGCCTTATCCTAATAGGCAATGTGTCCGTCGACAATCTGGCGATAAAGTCTAAGGACGAAGTGATCAGGGAGACGAAGGAATGCCTTGCGAAGGCGGCTCCTGGAGGGGGCTACATCCTTTCCTCTAGCAATTCTTGGTACACAGATTGCAAGCTTGACAACTGCCTTGCCATGGTTGAGGTTGGACATAAGTACGGAAAGTATCCTATCCCTTTCCCTCCGTCCTAACAATTTGATGGTAGGCCTTCAAAGCCCTTTTGAAGTCTCGAGAAGCCTTGTGAAAGCTCAATTTTCGAAGAACTTTTGGAAATGAGGACGGGGAAGAGTTTAAAAACTAGGTATCCACAATAGAAAAGCTGAGCCGATGAAGAAAGTACCAAAAACGATTTATAAGATGGAATGAGTTAAACCTGGGGTATCGGAGGCTCAGCCTTTCTAATCTAAGGTTGATTTTTATCTTTTTTAGAAATCCCTAAAAGTGGGCTAATCGGAGTCCCAATTCTAATCTAATTCAAATACGATTTGAATCTTCCTATTTTTTACATCTATAAGCTCAAATTTCTATTTGTCTTCAATTTTTAGCATACATTTTGAGTCTCTTCCTGGTAGACTTACCTGAGGGTTGTTTTTCTCCTATGCTTTTTCATCTTTTCGAGATGGATTATCAATAGATTTTCCTTTCCAGCCAAGCCTTGGTTTCCGGAGCGCTAATCTAGCCGGGGAATTTGAAGGGCTCATAGCGAACATTTCCGAAACCCATATTCTTTGAGTTTTTCAACCATCCACTTAACAAAGCTAAGGTCTTTGGGAGTTCTTGGGAAACAGCTCCCATAAACGTAACAATGAATCCTAAGTTTTCCATGGGCTACCAGGAGGTGTAGACATGGGATACGACCTCTTTATCGATGTTTAGCTACAGGTTTCTGATATGATGGGCATATGGATGATTTTGGCAATAGGGTTAATATAATAACCAATAAAAAATAAAGGAAAAAGATATCAGGGCTTTTATCGTTCTCGGGGCACAACCTTGAAAAGGATCCTTATCTTGTCGGATATCCATGCCAACCCCATAGCCTTGCAAGCGGTCCTTAATGACTCAGGTCCCTTCGACCTTCTCCTCAATGCAGGCGATATAGTAGACTACAATCCATGGCCTGTGGAAAGCCTGGCAAAGGTCAGGAAGCTAGGAGCCATCTCCGTCCTCGGAAATCATGATAGGGATTCAGCCTTAAACGCTCCTATTGGCTACAATCCTTATGCCATCATCAGTTGTAGGTGGACCCATGAGAGGCTATCTCCATCGGATCGAAGCTTTCTCCTTGCCCTTCCAAGGCAAATGAAGCTCCAAGTCGATGGAGTAAGGATTTCCATGTTCCATGGCTCTCCTAGGAATCCCGTTGATGAATACATAACCCCCGAATGTCCTACGGAAGTCCTTAGAGGCTTTCTTCAATCTACGAAAGCCCAGCTCTTAATCCTAGGCCATACCCATATTCCCTTCCTCGAGGAACCCCTTCCTGGAAGATATGTCCTTAACCCAGGCTCAGTGGGGCAGCCCAGGGATGGGGATCCTAGGGCTAGCTATGCCCTTTTAACCATTGAAGGGGGGGATTTGCTCCGCCTAGAGCATCGAAGGGTTCCATATGAGGTCGAAAAAGTGGCAGAGGAGATCCTTAGGGTTGGGCTTCCTCCCTTCCTTGCTGAGAGACTTTATTATGGCATGTAGGGGAAAGGGGACATCTATCGAAGTGGACTACTTCGTTCATTTTTTCATCGAGTTTCACATTCCCTATTTTTAGAGCCCCTATAGGACCTGTATAGCGGGCCCGTAGTTTGATGGATCTTCTCTCGTAATCTATTTCATCGATGAGGGCCAGACCCTTAAATTCCCCATCCCTTCCGAAAAGGGCAGTAAGGAGGCCGCCCTCTATTCCTCTCTGAAGGATAAAGACCTTTCTTCCCCTTCTCTCAGAAAATTCTTCCAAAATTTTTTGCAGTGGTTTCTCTCCCTCGAAAACGAGGAGAATTCCCTCGTCTACCTCCTCACCATAGAGGATCCTTCTTCCGAGCTCCTTTCCAAGTTCCGAAAGCCTCTCTTGGGGTATGGGAAGCCCCTTCCCTAGCATAAGGTTCTCCATCTTAAGCCAGCTGAGGGGTATCGTCCTGAAAACAAGCTCCCTCAGCTCCTTCCTGTAGCCAAGCTCCCTCAGCTCCCTTCTTATCTCCCTAGAGCGCCTAACGATACCTCTTGGCGAATCGAGAATCCTAACCTTTATACCCTCCTTCGAAAGCCTCTCAGGAAGATCGGATGCCACCCCCTCAGACCTCAGGAAAAGGACCACGTCCGGCTCCAGCCTTCTGGAGAGGGAAAGCTTATAGGCTTCCGCTGCCCTCCCCTCCATCCATCCATCAGTATTGACGACGATCCTCTGGGCGCCGAGCCTCAAGGCCTCCTCTTGAAGCAGGGCGAGCCCCTCGATGACTTCCTCCTCCCTACCAGCTGGAGAAGGGGCTCCTATGAAAACGACCTTATCGGGCTTTGCATTGAAGAGGTCAACGATAGGTCTCTTCAGAAGGACCATGCTTATAGTCGTTGGAGGTCCTACATCAGACTGACCAAGGTCTCCGTCCACGATGGCTGTCTTCAAGCCATTCTTAATAGCCTTGTTGGCGATAAGGGTGGAAAGGGTTGTCTTTCCAGAATCCGTAGCCCCAAAGATTACAACCTTGAAGGGATCTGAAGGCATCGAAAGGATCTCTTCGATGGCCTTGAACCATTCCTCTGGAAAGGGATTTTGGTGAATTTCCTGAAGGTCTCCTCCTTCTCCAAGCAAAACCTCTATGGAAGAGTCCTCCATCGAAAGGATAGGTATAGCCTTTCCCCTTCGGATCACTATGGTCTGTGGAAAGGCAACTTCGGCTCCTACAATATCAAGTCTTCCGGACTTCAGCCTGAAAGATGCAGGGCCTTTTATCAGAAGGACCTTTCCCATAGCCAAGTTTTTTTCGATGGGGGACTCCATGAATTCCATGATAGTTCTCTGAAGACTTTAAGCTTTAATCCAAGGCCAGGCAATTCTACGGAGGAAGATGACCGATGTAATTGGGGAAGCCTTATCTACTGGATGCCATACCCTCGATGCGATTTTGGGTGGAGGATTTCCAAGGGCCCACATCTCCCTAGTTTATGGTGTCGCTGAAACGGGAAAAACGACCCTAGCCCTTCAATGTGCCAGGGAAGCGGCCCTCAAGGGATTGAAGACCCTTTACATCGATGCCGATGGGAGTGTAAGCCCCCAGCGCCTAGCCCAGATCGCTGGAGGAGAAGTAAAAGATGTAGCCTCCCGAATCCTTTTCTTCGTCCCCAAGGATTTTCGGGAGCTGGTCTTTCTCATTGAAAGCCTCGATAGATACATAACCTCCAAAACCATTCTTCTCGTTGTCGATACTGTCACGGGGCTTTATCGGGTACAGCTGGCAGAGGGTGAAGAAGCTTTTTCCGTAAATCGAGAGCTGAATCGTCTCATGGCTTACCTGAAAAGGCTAGCCAAAACGAGGCTGATGATCGTCCTGGTCCTTGGACAGGCGAGAAGTATCATCCCTTCAGCCCCAATGGCTTCAGAGAAGAAGGAGGATACTGTCGAACCTACGGCTAGAAGGGTTCTAAGCTATTGGTCTACCCTAGTCCTAAGGGCTTCCCCAACCCTTAGAGCTTCGATCAAGGAATTCATCCTCGAGCGACCTATGGCAAAGGGAGCTCGATGCTTCCTTAGGATTACAGACAGAGGCCTAGAGCCCTCCCTAAATCCATGATCATGGGCCAGATTTCCCTATTCAGCTTGGCTTGAGTCATGTCCCATAGGAGATAGAAGGATAGAAGGAATAACCCCAGTCCTAGGAAGAGGGCAATCTTCCCATACTTGGCTCTGAAGGCATACCTGAGGCTTAGAAGACATGCGAGGAGGCCCCCTATGCCCAGACATAGAAGGGATGCCACAAGATAGGCTTCACCAGAAGTCTGAACGGAGGTGCTAGGATAAACGACGGATATGGTTCCCCGTTTCGTCTGCAAAGCTAATCCAGGATTTTCGATTTGGACATATACACCTCCGCTCATGACGAAGATCGCTATGGCCAAGAGGATGATGGTGACGATGGTCGAGGAAAAGCCAGGAATTCCAATCTTAGGCTTGCGCATAAACCTGATCTTCCTTCCTAGCCTTGTGCGCTTCAGCCTTTCGTAGAAGCCTTGTAATTCCCTATTCCTTGAAGACCCCATAGCTAGCCTTCCTATGCCATCCTTACGGTTACATATTTTTTGGTGGAGTCCTTTATTAAAGTTAAAATACTGCCATTTGAAACTTAAGGATGTATCCTTTCTTTATTCCTTTAAAGGTGTACTGGAATGCCCCAGAAGATCGTATGTGAGAAATGCGGGTATGTCTTCTATTATGGGGAGGACCTAGTGGTTCCAGAAGACCTCCTTCGCCAGAACGATTATCAATGCCCGGGTTGCGGAAGAAAACTTAACTCGAGTACCTATACGATCACTATCGCCGCCAGAGGTGAGCGCGGTAGATCCTCTACTTGAAGGTTCTTTTGCATCTTCGAATCGCCGAACTTGACTCCAATTCATTTCATTTTTCTTTTATAAGACTGGAAAGCGAATTTCTTTTCATGAAAGTCGTCCTTGGTTTCAAGGCTCCGGAGGATGAGGTGGAAATCCTAAGGAGGTTCCTACCAAAGGGCATTGCGTTAAGAACACTGGCGACCGGCTCTGAGGAGGAGCTAATAAACCTTTCAATGGATGCGGAAGCCCTCATAACCCATAGGGCTTCGAGAAAACTCATCGAATCCTCAGAAAGGCTCAGACTCATCCAAGTCCCTGCTGCTGGCGTGGACGGAATAGACATAGACGCCGCAAGGGAAAAGGGAAACATATACATTGCCAATGTAGGAGGCCTTCTCTCCCGAGCCGTGGCGGAGCATGCCTTCTCCCTCATCTTAGCTCTAGCCAAGAAAACGATCGAGCTCCATGGATACCTTACCTCCGGGAATTGGAAGCGAATAGAACCCCAAGTTCTCTATGGAAAGTCTTTAGGCATCATAGGCTTCGGGAATATTGGAAGGGAAGTTGGAAGGCTTGGAAGGGCCTTCCAGATGCGTATATTGGCTGTCAGGAGGCATCCAGAGGTCGATTATGCTACAGACTTCATGGGCGGTCCGGAGGACATAGGCTTTGTAATGAGCGAATCGGACTTTGTCGTGATCAGCGTACCTCTGACAAAGGAGACAAGGGGCCTCATCGGAGCAAAGGAGCTGATGGCTATGAAGCCAAGCGCCTTCATTATTAATGTTTCCAGGGGCCCCGTCATGGATCAGAAAGCCCTTTACAGGGCTTTGAAGGAAGGCAAAATTGCTGGGGCAGGCTTGGATGTTTTCGATCCAGAACCTCCGGATCCACGAGATCCCTTGTTAAAGCTCGAGAACGTAGTTATGTCACCCCATGTGGCTGGAGCTTGGAAGGCCACGGTCGCGGAAAGGATGAGGATCTCAGCCGAGAACGTAAGGAGGCTTATGGAAGGAAAAAAGCCCATAAATCTCATAAACTTAGAGCTTGGTTATTGAGGATACCGGTTATCTGAAACAAAGCGATTTCGATTTGAAAAGGTCTGGAAAATTAGATCTTCAGATCCCAGACAAGTCAATAAATGCTTTTCTTGGCTAGAAAAGCATTATGAAAGCTAAAGCTCATCAGGATTTTAAGCTTCAGAACCAGATCTAGATACCATACGGAAGGTGAGATTTCATAGCCAAGGAAGCGTAAAATGCGGAAAGGTTACTTATAGAGGCTTAAAAGTGGTTGGGTTTTCGGGCAATGGCATATGCTATGATGGTGCTTACTACATGGGTCCCATGGAATTCTAAGGTTGAACCCATTGGAGTCCATCGACTTCGTTGGAGCAAAAAGCTCCGAGGAATGCGAGCGACTGAGGACGTCTCACTCGGCCTAGACGTGATGCTAGAACTTAAGAAGATCATGAAAAAACAATGAGTACACAGCGGTGGAGTTTGGCGCAACCAAGCAATAGAAGATGCGCTAAAGTTGAATCGATGGGAAGGAAATGCCAAACGGCGAAGGCATCTGCCCGAATACCATCGCGCAAGTATGTGCACTCTGAGAAATAAACCTCTCGGGTCATTGAGAGCGCAGCAAATCATGAAAAACGCTTTGTGGCTTAATTCCGTTTTTCCATACGATATTTTTTTCTCTTCCATCCTAATGCTTGAAACAGTCTTCGAAGGTCGAACTCTGAAGGGCTTTAGCAGCATCAAAAGTCCGAAGTTCTTAATTAAGCCACAAAGCCTGGAAAATGACCAACTCGGTCGAGGAATAGAAGATGACCATTTCTTGTATAGTAAAACTTATACATATTCGATTCTACAATTTTGTCGTGGTCTATGAGCCGTGTAATCCCCGTAAGGATTCCGAAGGACGTGTTGGAGAAGGTGGAACTCCTCGTAGGGATGGGTAGGTATGCGAATAGAAGCGAGGCCTTAAGGGCAATGATCGTGGAGCATCTCGAAGAGATGAAGGGTCTTCTCGCCTATGGGGAGGCAAACCTTGAAGCCAGGAAGCTTCAGAAAATAGCCGCCTCCATGAAGGAAGGCGAGTTTCTAACCCTCTGCCAAGCCATCTTTAAGGGTTCGGAGACCTCCGTGGAGCTCATCGAGGAGCAGAGGGGAGAATAAGCAAAGTCTGAAGCTACGCATTCACGGTGGCCCCCTTGAAAAATGTTTACATAGATACGAACGTGCTGCTCGCGGCACACATGCCTGAGGACCCTTTCTACGAATCATCACGGAAAATCTACACCAAACTCGGCGTCGATTACATAGGGTACATATCACCCCTAAGCCTCGTCGAGATCGCGGGCGTAGTCTCGAAACGGATGCAGGACATTCGACTTGAGCTTGTGGCCGATGGGATTAGAGAAAGCTTTAAAGCGCTTTCCCAAAGGGAGAGGGCTAGGCTAATCGCTTACAAGATTCTCTCAAAGGAGGGCCTGAACATCTTCCACGTGCCGGGCGACGTGACTTTGGACATGTTCATGACGAAGGTCTCTATGCCTACCATCCTCTCCCACGCGCTATCGCATGCCCTCCAGCTGGGCTTAAGGGCCTTCGATGCCTACCACTTCGCCACGGCCTACGACCTCACCCAAATATACCGCACGCCCCTCTCCTTCTTTACCTCCAACGACAGACACTTCTTGGAGCTGAAAAGGGAGATTGAAAAAGCCCTAAATCTCATCGTAGCATCATCCACGGAGTTCGTAACCCTTGAAGGGTTATAAGGTAAAAGGCACCCACCGTGTAACAATGCGAATGATGCAGTTTCAAGGGAGCTAAAGGCTAGATTCGCACCAGATCCTAATGCTTTTTTATACGTCGCTAGAGAAAATATTAGCATACTAGGCCTACGGCTTTCCTCGATGATATTGTAAGGACTAAATCCCTTCCAAAATAATAAAATAATAGAATGGAGAAGAACGAGTCGTGACCAGTTTCCTTACGAACTATGACATAAATGCCTGGATATCCATAATCGGCCAAGCTTGGGACCATCCTAGTTAATGATCTCAGTACTAGGTCCATGTATGTACGGAGTTCTGTTAGGAGCGGCAGACCGTCTCTTCTGCCTTATTTTGTAGGTGAACAAATTATCGTAGCACCATAACAGTTCCGATAATCCTATGGCTTTAAGAACATCTATTCATTGAACCCTAAGGGAGGGCCTATAGTAAGCGAAAGTCATGAGCCTCATCTTTTCCCTTAAGAGTCCCTTGACAGGTTCTAGAAAATGAAAAGAGAGCGGATGGCTAATATGATTTTGGAGTTGCTAAACCGAGTTGGAGACGTCTATAAAGCCGAGTTTGTGGGTTCAATAGCCTTCAACTATGGGATTAGACGAAGGACCTAAGGAGTACTTTGAGGACCTAAGGCGTGCTGGAGCCATTGACGTTAAAGGCGATACGATGAAGTTGATCAGGGAAAAGGAGAAGGCCAAAGAGTGGTTAAAGAAGCGATGCCAATAACGTCCTTCCAATAGTCAAAGACTGGATGAGGGAGTACCCATCCCAGTCCATCAATAGGCCTTTTTCTGACCAAGATGTTACAGTCTCATCTCAATCTCCTATGGGTGTATGGATGGTGGTGTGTTAGTACGCATATGTGTGTTACTCTGTTTTGATGGTAAGACCAAGTGCCAGCTAGATATAAGTCAAGGTATTAGAAAGCGTCTCATAATTCATAGTAAATTGCTGACCTTGGAAGCCTAGACAACATTGGGTTTGAGGCTTTTGCTAACAGTCCTAGCTGGTAAAATATCAATACAGTACATACTTATTCCTATTAATACGTATAATTGAATGATGTGATTTTATGGGAAAGGTAAAGGTAACCCTACTAATCGATGATATGGTAATCTGAAAAGCCAAGGAAATGGGCTTAAACCTATCTAGAACTGCATAGAAGTGTTTAAAAGAGGCTATAGAGCGATTAGAGGGGAAGAAGATCGAAAAACTCGCAAAATCCAACGAATATTAGATCAAAAGAGCCTCGGGAGGGATTCGAACCCTCGACCAACAGCTTACGAGACTGTCGCTCTGCCAGCTGAGCTACCGAGGCTTAAGTTTGCCAAGGAAAAGGGGCTTAAAAAGATTTTCAATAGAACGGATGAAAATTCTAGCCTATTGACTGATGACCGCGATTTTCGCCTCTGTAAGGCGTAGGATATCCTCCGTCCTAAGCTCCAAAAGCCTTGTTCTGCTTCCACCTCCGCAATAGAGGGTTTCGAATACAAGGAGGCTCTTATCCATCAGAACGATCATCCTCGTCTTATGCCCAACAGTCGGCGTCCCTCCAGGCGGATATCCACTTATACCTTCAGCTTCTTCAAAAGGCACTAGTCGAACTCGCTCGACTCCTAGAGCCTTGGCAGCAGCCTTCAGATCCACCCTTCGATCTCCAGGGACGACGAGGAGGACATATCTGCCTTGGGAATCGATGGCTACGAGGTTTTTTGTCACCCTATGAAGCTCTAAACCAGCTACCCTA
The DNA here is from genome assembly GCA_018396395.1 of Candidatus Bathyarchaeota archaeon. GTDB lineage: Archaea > Thermoproteota > CALKCG01 > B24 > JAGTQN01 > JAGTQN01. The sequence goes on from JAGTQN010000017.1 coordinate 11,038, forward strand.
GCAGCATCCTGCGTATGAATAGTTTCAGGCTTTTCCAAGAACCTATACCATATACCCGTCTTGCGGAGAAAGGCATCCAGGTCCCGAAAGCCTTCAGACATCATGGATGACGCCCTCTGGCATCCTATCCAGCTTCATGAGGCGGTACCTTGTGCTTCCTATACCAAGGGCCTCACAGGCAAAATGGACTGCCTTCCAATCGATCTTCGGGAAAAGGGCCCGGAACTTATCGGTACCCCTCTCTAAGGCTCCTACTTCCTCTAACCTTGAGCCTGGAATGCCAGGTGCCTGATTAATGAGATCCACAGAAGCCACATCGATGGCTACCGGATCCCTCGATGCCAGCAAGCCTATATCTGGAACTATGGGAAGGTCGGACCAGCCTTCCTGCATATGCTCGCAATCGCACATCCAATCGATTTCTAGGAGAAAATTGAAGTTGAAGAGTCTATCCTTCCCTACGGTTTTAACAACGGCGGCCGCCATGTCCGCCTCCCTTAACTGGATTTCACTAACCTCATCCCTTCTCATAGCCTTTATGGCACCCTTCGGGCACGATCCTATGCAGGCCCTGCAGCCTATGCAAAGGCTTGGATCGATCCAAAACCTTCCAAAGCCTTCCCTTTTTGCAGCCTTTACAGGACAGACTTCCTCACAGACACCACAGCCATCACATCTTTCAGGATCGATTCTGGGCTTCTCGAGGTAATGAAACAAGAACTTCCCCTCTTTTGACGCAAAGCCTACTGCTAAGTTCTTTATGGCACCTCCGAGGCCTACGAGGTGATGGCCCTTGAAATGGGTCAAGTTAATGAGCCAATCTGCCTCCTTCAGAAGGGAGGCTAAGGGAACCCTTTTGAATCTATGTCCATCCACCTCGACATGGATGGAGCTGCTGCCGTTTTCTCCATCCGCAATCAAGATTGGGGCTCCTAGGCTCTCGGGAGTGAAGCCATGGGAAGCCGCTACTCGAAGATATTTTTCACCCGTACCCCTGGGATCCCTTAGCCCCAGACCCGTCGTGTCCGTAACGATGGGTTTGGCTCCCAAGTCCTTGAGTCTTTCGACGACACGGCGGACGTAGAATGGGCGAAGGTATCTTGTACAAAGGGGAGCCCCCATATGGACCTTTATCAAGGTTGTTTCTCCTGGCTTGATGGACTCTCCGATTCCTAAGGCTTTAATGAGCCAATCGATCTTTACTGCAAGGCTTTCACCGCTATTCCTAGCCCTGGCATCCGCAAAATAAACGATGGACATTTATGCATCGCCTTAGTTTGATAGGATTCTTAAAGAAAGATTCGGCCTAAAGAACTTTACCAAGGGGAACGGGTGAGAAATATCT
>JAGTQN010000017.1:12407-21916 GCA_018396395.1 Candidatus Bathyarchaeota archaeon
AGTATTAGATTCTGAAAGGGGTTTTGAATCAAATAAGGCTCATCAAGTGTTCATCCTCAGAAAGGCAAAGGGAGGGACTTTGCGCCCTTTGCCACACCCATAGGCACCTTTGCGGTAAGTCCTTTTGCCCCCTTTTCGTTAGGTCGAAGGTCCTTACGAATCTTGAAAAGGTCTTAAGAAGCAGAGAATTTCTCGGGGCCTCACCTCCAGGGGTCTTCGTAGGTTCTTGGGGATATCCGAAGGTCTTGGCTGGTCCCCTTGTTCCTCCCATGGAAGGAAGGGATACGAGCATTATGGATGCTCCTGAACTCTGGCTTGGGAGGACCTTCGAGGAAGTTCTAGGCTATAGACTAGCCCTCATCCGGGGAAAAATCCCTATGCATGTAGAAATGGCTAGGAATCCCCCTAGGCTTCTGACCATCCTCCAAGAGGAAGCCATGGCCAGCAGTCCAACGGACACTGAGGTTCGGTTGAGAAAGGAGCCTAGGCTTGGAGTCTTCTTCTCCCCAAGGGCAGCTCCCCTAGGTCCCTCAGCATCCTTGGAAAGCCTTTCCTTAGCTGAGAATCCATCGATTCCGAGGGAAGTCGAGCGCACGGTCTCCGATGGTGACCTCAAAGCCATTCCAGCTACTGTAAGGCTTTATGAGGCCCGGATTCCAGAAAGGCAGATCGTAAGGCTCCTTTCTGTGGGTCTTCTAGGGACAAGGAGACATCGAAGGCTAGTCCCAACGGAATGGAGCATTACGGCAGTCGATGACATCATCGGAGAATCCTTGCGAAGGCGCATACTTGATTATCCTGAGATTAACGGAATCATGCTCCTCGGAGCTAGGGGCTTCGGAAACAATGTTCAGCTCCTCCTCTTTCCATCTCCTTGGATGTTCGAAGCTTTGGAAGCTTGGAATCTTAGCATCGATCCCACCGTCGTCGAGGATTATGAGCTTTCTTGGGGGCGATCCACCTATCCCTATAACTTGGCGGGAGCCTATCATGCGACAAGGCTTCCAATCCTCGAGTATTTAGAGTCAATCAAGCGCCAATCCGCAGCAATAGCCTTCCTAGAGGTTGGAAGGGATTGGATTCCCTTAGGCGTCTGGAGATTCAGGGAACTGGCCCGAGAAGCCCTTCGTCGTCCTCCCATAAAGTTCGATACTCTAGAGGAAGCCCTCTCCGAACTCAAAACTAGACTGGAGATACCAATGGCTAAATGGATAAGGGCAAGTAGACTCATATTTTTGAAAAGAGGGCAACGAAGGATTGAAGCCTTCTTATAGGAATAATTCGACAAGCAGGAATGCGTATAAGATTGAACTTCTCCTTACCTTCATTTCCGAATCGGGGTTTGATTCCAAGAGAAGAAATCATGCACCATATTCTATCTATTTTCATTAACAAACCTCCCATCGAACTTTTTCATCCATCCCTTGGTAAAGATTATAAAATGGAGAAATAGAACATCAGTATTGGCTCAGATTCCATAGAGTTTTCCCTCGGAGAAACCGAAGAGACCAGGAAAAAGAAAAATGGAATGGAATGAATTGACTACGGAAGAAGAAAGAAATGGGGAAGGTTCTTTTAACTTTCCAAAATCCATCAGGGAGATCTACACATTGGTAAGTAAAGTAAGGTTCGGTTTAATGCCATGGCTAAGTGGCGATCCAAGGTTCGAAAAAGACTGGATAGAAGAGGTGGAGAACCTTGGTTTTGATTCGATCTGTGTAACAGATCACTTGGCTGGAGGCCTTGAAGCTTGGACAAAGCTTTCTGCCCTTTCAACCATTACGAATCGGGCTCGATTAGGTACCATCGTTCTTAATGCTCCTTTAAGGAACCCAGTTTTACTGGCTAACATGGCAGCAACCATCGATATCATATCCTCAGGTAGGCTGGAACTAGGCCTGGGAGCAGGATACGTTGAGCAAGAATTCCAAGCCTGTGGCATTCCTTTCCTCGAGCCTAAGGCCCGGATCGAACAATTGGAGGAGGTGATTAGCATTATTACAGAACTTTGGGAAAAAGGAAGGCTGAGTTTTCATGGAAACTACTATAGGATAGAAGGAGCCGTATGCCCGAAACCTCACCAAGAACCTCGCCCTCCCATCATGATTGGTGGTAAAGGAGAAAGGCTCCTTTTGAAGCTCGCTGCGAGGTATGCCGATATATACAACCTTCCCCATACGAGTCTAGAAGAGACGAAGCACAAGCTTAGGGTCCTTAAGAAGCATTGTCTTAGGACTGGAAGGCGTTTCGAGGAAATAGAGATATCATGGTTTGGTATCGCCATTGTTTCCAAAAGCCAAGAAGAACTGGAGAAGGGGGTCGAAGCCCTTCGCAAATTAGCACCTGAGAGGTATCCTGACCCTCAAATCGCAAGGCAGAGGGCCATTATAGGTATGCCTGAGCAATGTATAGAAAGGATAAACGAATATGCGGAAGCGGGCATCAGCTACTTTATACTTTACTTCCCAATGAAGGACGAAGTAAGGCTATTTTGTCGAGAAGTACTTCCAAGGGTGAGGAATCTTAAAATCGGTAAAATATAATACTAACATTCCTTCAAATCCTTTCTTAGTATTATCGCGATCTGGAAGGAAAAACTCCTGACATCTTAAAAGCTTTACCCATATACTGGGAAGAAAAAATGAGCCCCTTATTTACTCCCCTCATTTTCCTAAAACTCATGATTCGATGACCGAAGCTACGAGGGCATTTGAAAATCTACTTAAGATGCACCTATCTATATCTGGTTGGTTGGTAAGGACCGTGCAAGCCAGATTGGTTTCAGGATCAGCCCAAATCATGGTTCCCGTAGCTCCTGTATGGCCAAAGGTTCTAGAGGAAGCGAGGTCTCCAAAGCCCCAGTCTAATGAACAGTAGGCCTTAAGCCTCCAGCCCAATCCCCAAGGGTTGCTTCTCTTGACATCATCCTTTATGAGGGGCATAAGGATTGTCTGGTTGCTTGTCATGATCCTTACGGTTCTAGGGCTAAGAACCCTAGAGCTTCCAAGTCTCCCCTCATTGAGGAACATCATGAGGAACCTTGTCAGATCCGAAGCCGTTGAGAACATACCTCCCCAGGGTGCCGCAAAACCCCACCAGTAAGGACTATTCCAGTTCCAATCATCACTCAGGCTTCCATATTCGAAGCTTCCCTTTGGAATATTCACTTGGCTAACTTGAGATACCTTTCTCCAATCAACTCCCAAAGAAGAATCCTCCATTCCAAGGAGCTTGAAAATTTCCTGACGCATAAACTCGGCCAAGGGTATTCCTGTCAACCGTTTTACGATCTCGCCTAATAAAGCAAAACCGCAACTTTGGTAGCTGATATTTGTTCCTGGCTCGAAGAGGAGAGGAACCCTATAGATCCTTTGAAGGAATTCATCAAGATCAGCGTGCCTCCTCCTAAGTTCGGCATTCTCGGGGAGCATGTCGGGAAGACCACTTGTATGGGTTAGAAGATGGCGGACAAGGACCTCTTCTTTCCACTTACCGATGAACTCGGGAATGATGGCTGTCACATGATCGCGAAGACAAAGCTTTCCGTCCTCAATCAGCTTCATGACGGCCGTAGCTGTTATGGGCTTCGTAACAGATGCCGTCAGAAAGATCGTATTGCTCTCCACTAGTGGAGCATCGGGTTCGAGTCCTCTCCTTCCGAAGGTTATGGGCTCAAGGAATCCATGGCTTCGAGCAACTTGTATGGAAGCTCCCATGATACGACCTTCCTTGACGGCCTGACCTAGGATTTCATAGGCTTTCCCAAGGTTTTTCGAGGAAAAGCCTAAGCTTTCTGGATCTCTGAAAACCTTAAAGCCACACATTGATCTCTACCATTGATTTCTTTGCTACGTTTGTGCACATAAAGGCTTTCTATCCCGTAGGCTATGTCTCGCCATAAAAGCCTAAGACTTAAAGCTTATGATCGAAGCCTTCATGATGAATTTAAGGAATGAAAAGCCCTCCTAAATTTATCTTATTACTATTACGTAATGAAGGGATCCATTAAATTCCAAACCATCTGGGGTTTTCCGTGAAAAAAGGGAAGCTTTATTCTTTCTTAGTACCTTTACTATGACAAAATGAGAATCGAGACATAATCGTGGTGATTAAGATGGAATTCAGAATTGGTGAAGTCCTCATCATTACGAAGGTGAAAAGTATTACGGAGGAAGTAGCAGAAGCCCTAGTCAATCCTGCAAACAGCTATATGCGCATGGGTGGCGGAGTGGCTGGAGCCCTGAAGAGGAGTGGTGGAGCTATCATTGAACTCGAGGCCCTCAAACATGCGCCTGTTCCTATCGGAAAGGCCGTGGCTACAACGGCAGGATCTTTAAAAGCAAAGTTTGTGATCCATGGACCAACTATGGAAATCCCAGGTCCAACTAACCGAGAAAATATCTATAAGGCAACAAGGGCCGCCTTGATTTGTGCAGATGAGTTGGGTGTTGAAACCATCGCTTTTCCGGCCATGGGAACAGGGGTTGGGGGGCTTCCTATCAAGGAGGCTGTCATGGCTATGCTAAAAGCCATATCGGACCATCTAAGCTTAGGCTCGCGAATAAGAAGGATAACAATCCTATCCCTCGACGAGGAAATGGTTGCCCAATTTAATGCCATTCTTGAAGAATATTCTAAAGGGAGGTTAGGTTCCCAATAGGGCTATTTAAAGGTCATCTCAAGGAAAGAAGGTCCTTTCTTGGTACTCAAGAAGCCATACGGCAGAAATTGGCACCAAGGATATCAGCTAAAATTATGAAGGCCTTTTTCTATTTTTATCGAGTAATTAGTACAAAGAATTTATAGGAGCCCCTCGGAGAAATAATAGATTCCTTACCTGGTGGATCAAATGGCGTTCATAGAGGACTATCTCTCAAGGTCCCATTGGAGGATCAAGGAGAATGCTAATTTCAACTATTCCTACAGCGGTCTTCTAAGCTTCGTAGCCAATTCATACCTAATGGAGTATCACTTAAAGGTTATGCCCCATGAGGTTGCGGAAGCCCACAAGTATGGGGATATCCATGTCCATAACCTTGAATCTGGAGGACTCATTCCCTACTGCCATGGAGGCTCCCTCCTTAGCCTCATAAAAAAGGGAATAAGGTCTCCTACGATCGTTTCGAGGCCTGCGAAGCACTTCTCGGCCATAGTGGATCATATAGCCAACTACTTCCTCATAAGCCAAAACGAATTCAGTGGAGCCCAGGCTTTCTCGGACTTCGATACGCTCGTGGCTCCCTTCGTGGCCTTCGATCATCTAAGCTACAGGGAAGTGAAGCAGAACCTCCAGAAGCTCGTCTACAACCTGAACTTTACGAGTCGCCAGAGCTTCCAGTCACCTTTCACGAATCTAACCTTCAACCTCGGATGTCCAAGGGCTTTGAGGGATGCCCATGCCATCATTGGAGGCGTTGAAGTTGAGGATACCTATTCAAGCTTCCAAGATGAAATTGAAATGATCAATGAGGCTATGGCCGAGATCTACATGGAACGGGATGGCTCAGGGCGCCCCTTCACTTTCCCTATACCTACCGTCAATTTAACGAAAAGCTTTCCCTGGGATTCTGAAGGGGCTGAAAAGATCTTCGAAGCCGATTCCAAGGTCGGAAGCTACTACTTTATGAACTATTTGGGCTCGGGCATCGAAGAGAATACTGTGCGATCAATGTGTTGCAGGCTCCTCATCGACACGACCCAATTGGCTCCCCCTGGAGGGCTTTTCCTTGCCCAAGAAGGAACGGGTAGCCTAGGCGTTGTTACGATAAACCTTCCAAGGATAGGCTATTTAGCCAAGGATGATGCAGACTTTTTCGAACGTCTCGATGCTATGATAGACCTGGCAAAACGCTACCTGATATGGAAGGCAGATAGGATCTCCAAGTCCCTTGAAGCGGGCCTCCTTCCCTTCGCGAGGGAGTATGGATTCTGCCCCGACTCTTACTTCAGGACCATAGGGATTCTTGGGCTGAATGAGTGCTGCATCAATTTCCTAGGGCAACCCCTATCTAAGGCTGTGTCCTTCGGGGAGAAGATCCTTCTCCATATCAGGGAGAGGCTTAAGGAAGCCCAGGCAGAGACGGGGAAGCCCTTCAACCTCGAACAGACGCCAGCAGAGGGCTCCTCCTATCGCCTCGCCCTCCTCGATAGGAAGGCCTATCCTGGAATCTTCACCCAAGGATCTGAAGAGGCTCCCTACTACACAAGCGTCCTCATTCCTACTTTGGAGGAGATAAGCCTTGCAGAGAGACTTAGGATCGAGGAAAGACTCCTCCCACTGTTCACGGGAGGAACTGTTTTCAGGATTCACCTAGGGGAGGCCCTCGATCCAAGGGCTGCCAAGAAGCTCATAAGGCGTATCGCAGAGAATTATCGGATTCCCTATATAGACCTTGGCGCCGTCCTTTCTGTCTGTGTAAACGATGGAAGCATGGTCTATGGTGTCGTCAATAAATGCGGTATTTGTGGCTCTCCCACGGAAATCTATGCCCGCGTCGTGGGCTATTATCGACCAACCTTTAAGTGGAATCCAGGAAAGCAAAGGGAATTCCTGGATCGACGCTACTACTTACCTTCAGAGGTGGTGAACATCTCTTAGAAACCTAAAAGTCCGATGATTCTTTAAGGACCTAAAGGATGATTCCTAAAGTTCTAAAAGGGCTATACAAACTTAAAGATTCTTCCTAAAGGGATTCTATTTTAGAGGGTTTCACTCGGCGATTAGGTCTTCCAAAAGCTCGCCTATAGGCATCCTAAAGAGCTTTTTAAGGCGGTCTAAGAGTTGTCTCCCTTCCTCTGTTATCGAATAATATTTTATTCGCCTTCTCCCTCTTTCAACCCACTGACCGGCTATAAATCCCCTAACCTCCATATCGTATAGGAGGGGGTAAATACTACCTGGCTGAAAGCTTAAGCCAGTAAGGTTCTTCATCTCCTTAACAATCGTATAACCGGATCTGGATCCTTGGCTTAAAAGCCAAAGAACTATGGACCTGTTAAGGCCTCTGGTAATGGCTTTAATGAGTTCCCCCTCGATTTCATCTTTGGGGGACCTCATTCCTTTCATAGCCTCCTAAATTAAAGTTAGTTTTTCATTATTTTAAATTTGACAATTTATGGATTTATCTAAAGAATTTGGGAGATAAACCATATGTAATGGTATTCAATAGAAATATGGATACCAAAAAGTCGATCCTCCCATTTCATCTTCCTAGACTTTTTTTACAAATTGATGATGGAATTTAAAAATCCTCAAGGATCTCCATGGGGTTGTTTAGTCAAAGCAATAAGTAACCGAAGAATTCCCTTCCGGAGATCGATGGTTGTGACCCTTGAAGCCTAATTTAAATAATTTGAATACTTTAAATGTCATTATAACATGGGAAAAAGGAAAAATATTTCGGTATGATAAAATGCAGTGGGCCCCATGAAGGAGAGCAAATTCATTCCAAATTTTGTCCAAGGGTTGAGCAGACTCCTTGTTCTATGGCTTTTAAGCATCGAACCGAGGTCGGGTTATGGATTAATGGATGAGGTGAAAAGGTTGACAGGTCATCGGTTGCATCCTGGCTTCATATATCCCTTCCTAAAGTCCTTGGAGGGAGGAGAATTCATTATTGGTCGTTGGGCCAAAAAGGGAGGTCGCCGTGTCAAGTATTATTCCCTCACAGAAAGGGGAAGGGGGCTCCTTGAAAAGGCAAGGATGGCCTTACGAAAACCCATGAAGGGGCTCATCACAGATCTATTGAGAAGTGAGGATGCTATAAGCCTCGATTCTCAGACTGGTTAAGATCAAAAAGAAAATAAAAAAGAAAAGGAATGTTCCTAAGCCTTTTTAAAGAAGGGCTCTCCAAGAGAGCAAAAAGGCTTTATTTTATTTAATCGAAATCATTATTGTTAATGAGCCCCAATTCATCGATAAGCGATTTAGGAAGAAGTGCGATCTTCGAGGATGAAGGAAAGCTAGATGTTAATTATGTTCCCCCTACCCTTCCCCATCGGGAATCCCAGTATGGTTCCCTTCTCCAGACCTTTCGTGGGATGATCGATACTCCAGGAAAGGTTGGACCAAAGGCCATCCTTGTCGGTAGTGTTGGTACAGGAAAAACAGCTCTATCACAGCGTTTCGGCATGGATCTTGAAGCCTCAGCCAAGGAAAGAGGAGGCCTGAAGTTGCGATATATCCATTTGAATTGCCATCTCCTCAGAGGTAGCCTATCTTTTATCCTTTCAGAGATCCTCTCTCGATTTTTTCCAACCTTTCCTCGGCGTGGGCTTTCATCTGAGGAGCTCCTTCAGACCTTGATGAAGGTACTTGATGAAGAGGATTCCTACCTTCTCCTATCCCTTGACGATGCCGAGGCCCTCATCCAAAGGGAAGGCCCTAGGTCCCTCTATATCCTTTCAAGGGTCCATGAGGGGCGATTGAACAAACCCTTAAGGCTTGGTTTAATCCTTATCCTAAGGGAAGCATGGGTCCTGAGTACAATCGATAAGGCAACTTTGAGCACCCTCCAGAGAAACATCATTAGACTTCCTCCCTATGGAAGGGATGAGCTCTTCGACATCATCAGATACAGGGCATCCATAGCCCTACGGATGGGTGCCATATCCGATGAGGCCCTTAGCTTGATTGCCGATCTTTGTGCCCATGAAGGTGATGCAAGGTTTGCCATAGAGATTCTTCTTAGGGCTGGAAAGTATGCAGAAAGATACGGTGCCCATAGCATCCTTCCTGAACATGTGAGGGAAGCCCATGGAAGTCTAGGGTATCCACCTTCCTTGATTGATTATCTTCGATCCCTAGGACTTCATGAGAAGATCCTCCTTCTAGCCTTGGCACGGGAACTCCTCGCTAATCCAGAAAAGGCCTATGTTACGATGGGTGATGTGGAGCGCGCGTACGCTTTGGCCTGTGAGGAGAAGGGGGAAGCACCAAGAAGCCATACCCAGCTTTGGAAGTATCTGGGAACCCTATCAGCCATAGGTCTCGTATCCACGAGGATCTCAGGGGAAGGGCAGAGGGGAAAGACAACCTTCATTGGCATGCCTTATCCCGCAGATTCCATGGAAAAAGCTATTCTCGAATATCTTTAGAATACCTTAAACGAATCCTGTCCTTAGGCTATGAAAAATGAGGCTAAGATAAGCTAAGCGAAGACAAGAGCTCCCCTCGAACATCTACCAACATCCGAATATTATCCTTGTAAGGATTTACGGAGTCAAAGGGTAACCAGATCCCTATTCCATTTTTCCTCGCCCTTTCATAGAGTTTCATGACTGTAGCCGCATCGAGAAAGGCAGAACTGAGATTCATAGCCATTATGCGCTCTTCCTCCGCCCCCTTCCTGGCTTCCGCCTTGTTATTGTTTCCCATACATCCGCGTAGACCTTGGTATCTACACTCAATTAGATGCGAGTCCGGAATTCTGGAATACAATTTGTGATAATTAGGAATTACTTAGGCTGTGGCAAAATTCTTAGGCTTTTCCTCCCATATAACTCCCCAT
>JAGTQN010000018.1:0-5327 GCA_018396395.1 Candidatus Bathyarchaeota archaeon
TTCTTTTTTCAAGAATTCCCTCTTTCTTTTTGGTTTTTATCCATTTCTTTTGTTGGAGGGAAGAAGACCCTAACGATGAGTATGGCTAAAGGTCTTTCAAATCCAAAGGCAAAGCTAAAGGCAAAAGCAAAGGCGATGGTAAAGGCATTAAGATTCGTGGCAAGTGGAGCCGAAGATCTTTTCCAAAAAGCTCCTCGTTAGGGGTTTGCACTCGTTCTTACTAGATAGAAGATCTCGGAGATCATCGATCGTGTCGATGTCGAAGGATAAGCCTTCGGATGTGGCTACGGAAACATGAATGCCCAGGGACCTCGCCTTTAAAAGATGGGCTTCAAAACTTTCTTTCCCAAAAAGGGTTGGCATGATGTCTGGAGGATATCGTAGGAGGGCATTTGTACCCTTCCTTCGCCTACAAGGCGCCAATACCACTCCCCTTTCGCCCTGCATATAGGAAAAGAGCCTTTTCACATCTTCCACTTTGATAAGGGGAAGATCTCCAGGAAGGATGAGGAGGGCCTTGGCACCTTGGCTTTTGCACCAATCCGTAGCATAATTCAGGGTCTCGTTTAAATTTCCTGAAGGCTTTTCCATCAAGCCTCTGAAGCCCTTAGCATAAGCAGCCTTCAAAACCCTATCATCCGAGCTTATGACGAGGCATTCATCAACGACTCCGGATTTCCCTATGGCATCGAGAACATCCGAAAGCATCGAAAGGACAAGCCCCTCCCTATCCTCAGAACGAAGATAAGGGCTCAATCTACCCTTGGCAAGGCTAAGAGGTTTCAATGGAACTATGGCGTATGACATAGGCTTATCCCCTTATGGAGTGAAGGACGGCTTCTGCCAGCCTTTTTTTGACTTCGAAACTCGTCATGAGGGTATCTGTAGCCATCACGTTTACACCAAGCTCGCTTTCTATCCTTTTTGCAAGCATAGAATCCCTAAAATCGATGATAAAAGTATCAAGAATATCCGCGTAGAGGGAAGCTACACCAAAGGCTGAAATTTCGATGCCTAAGCCCCTCATCAATTTATCTGCTGGACCCTTCACAGGGGCTCCCATAATGATGGGACTTATTCCGACGACTGTAGCCCTTGTCCTCCTAAGGGCCTGTCTAATCCCATCTATCGAAAGTATTGGACCTATGCTCACGATAGGATTGCTGGGACAAATAATGACTCCTTCAGCTTCCTGAATAGCTTCAAGAATTCCTGGGCTAGGCTTGGCTTCCTTAGCTCCGAGGAATTCCACGGCAAGAACGGCATCCCTTGCCCCCCTTTTGACGAGGTATTCTTGGAAGTGCATGGTCCCAGCTTCTGTCCTTATCATGGTCCTTACAGGATCGTCGGTCATAGGTAGGAGCCTAACCTCAACCCCAAGGCGTCTACATATGTCAGCCGTCGCTTCGCTTAGCCTTAGGCCCTTCCGCAGAAGCATCGTTCTATGCAGATGCGTTGCCAGATCCCTGTCGCCTATCCGAAACCAGGTTTCATAACCATATCTAGAGAGCATATCCAAGAAGCCGAAGGTATCACCCTTTATACCCCATCCCTTCGCTTCGTCTACCAATCCCGCCAATGTGTAGGTGACTATGTCCAAGTCTGGGGAGACATAAAGGCCATAGATCTCCATATCATCCCCCGTGTTTCCGATGACAGTAAGGTTTTCTGGAGGAAAGATCGCTACGAGCCCCTGGAGGAACCTGGCCGCACCAACTCCTCCGGCAAGAGCGACTAACAAAGGCATCCCTTCCCTTTCATGAGGAAATAAATATCTTTAAAGCCAAATTTCTAGCTTCTCTAGGCTTTCCATTGCCTCAGTATACTAGGATTTCCTCTATGTCGGCATTTACGGCTATACGTTGCATGTTCCTGAATTCAAAGGGTTCAGGCCTATCCACCATGGGGATGCCAGCGATGATGGCACCAACAGCCACTATAGGCTCAGCTTCATGGCATATGATGGCAGCTGGAGCCTTTCTATTCTTGACAAGCCCATAGAGAACGTAGGAGCCCACCGTGGAGCCCTTTCCATAAGGAAAAACGAGGACCCTTCCAGAAAGGCTTTGTCCAAAAAGATCATGGGACTTATCGATAAAAATACCAGTCTTTGGATCAACCATACCAAAGAAGCTGATGGGCTGACTTGATACGAGGGCCAATCCTTCAGCCATGCCCTTGGAAATCCTTCGGCACTTCAGCCTTACTACGATGGTGATCCGCTCCTATTCTTGAATAGTCGAATATTTTTCTATTTTCCTTTTCCCTTTTCCTTCCCTTCCTTTGCCTATCCTAGCTATTCATAGCCATGCGTATGCATTGTTCTGTAGAGGCGAGGATAACCTTCGGCTTATTCAAAGCCGATAGATATACAGCCGCCTTTGCAGAATTGACAGCTATAGCTTCGAAGCCTATCTCCCCGAGTGGAGATACAACCATGCATGTATCGGCATAGATCCGTCCACCTGCGGCCTCTATGGCATGGATGTATCCGCATCTTTCCGCAATCCTCCTGATGCCTAGGGATGTGAAGATCCAGAGCTTTACTCTCCTCTTCAGCCTTTTACCATGGAGAAGTCCTGCAATAAGCCTAAGCTCCTCTAAGGAGGCATGGGGGCAGCCAAAGGCTACTAGGTCTACTTCGTCCTCGGAGGCTGTTGATAGATTCTCTCGGGCTCTTTCAAGATCCTGCCTTTCGATTCTAAGCCTTTCGATTTCTTGCATCCGAAGCCTTAGGCTTCTCTTAGCCATGGAGGCTTCAGGGGTAATCCCTTCCATATGGAAGAGGGCAACAGAGCCTGATGCGGCTAGGGATGCGGAAAGGGCTTTAAGCTCATCCCTGGCTATGATATAGCCATAACGCCCCATTCTTCCTATGAAGGGGACACGGTTTTTAGCTTCAAGGCCGATCACATAGCCAAGGAGGCTGAAGTCAAAGCTATCCTTAAGGATTATGGGAACGTCAATCCTTAAAGTGGGCCTTCGGTTCTCAGGAAGATGATATCCAAATCTAGGGGTTTTGCCTATTAGGGCTGAAGCAACGGCGGAGGGGCCGCCCTCCCTGTTTGTCCTAGCCCCAAGGACGGAATTGGCGAAGCATACGGCCGAGGATTCGGACCATGCCAAGTGCTCTCCAAGGCGGGGAAAATTTCCGAGGAGGTATGGCGTGCAGGTACAGAGGGGCTGGATTCCCATGCTTTGAAAGGCTGCTATTATCCTCAGCTGTCCATCAGCAAAGGCTTTGGGAATGCCCATCTCTTCCCAACGCTCGAGATCCATTCCTGCGGGATTCAAGGTTGCCTCTACGACAGCCTTTCCTCCTCGCAGGGATTCTAGCCATTTCAGACCTTCGTCTCCAATGGTCTTGTAGCTCACTCCTGAGACTTGAACGGAACCTACGGGGATAAGCCTATCTGCTCCAAAAATATCCCCCAAGGCTACTAGGATCTCCATTGCCTTCTGGGCGGCGAAGCCCTTCTCGCCCCCGAGGATCCTTTCTTCCTCCCTTGTGAGCCACATAAGCATCAGGTTTCCTATCCTTGGGATTCCAGTTCCGGTTATAGTTCTTGGACCTTCATGAAATCTTCCTTCTTACGGTCCAATGGTATCGTAGCGTCTATGATCCATTTCCCTGTTAAGCCCGTTTTCCCTGAAGATGGGTCGATGGTCGAGCCGTGGGTATCAGGTATTATCACTATGCCCCTAGATGGTTGAAGCCTCGTGGCTATAGCCCATTCTACGCTCATGGGATCATGGATGTCGATGTCCTCATCCACTACGATGACGAGCTTTAGGCTAGGATGGGCTGCTAGGGCCGCCAAACCTACGTTCTTTCCCTCCCCCTCAACCCTTTTCCTTATGGAAACTATGGCATGGAGCCAATTACAGCCCCCTGGAGTGAGGACAACCCTTCGAACCTCGGGCGTGATATTCTGGACAGCCCTGTAGATCCTTGGTTCCTGAGGAAGCCCCATGAGGAGCCGATGCTCTTCTCCACCCGGAAGAATGACCTGCCATATCGGATCCCTACGCATGTATAGTCCCTCGACCTCTAGGACGGGCTCTTGGCGTATGGCATCCCAAGTTCCCGTGAGGTCGACAAAGGGTCCCTCCTCCACCTTCTCATCCTGCAATATCCTTCCCATCATAACGACTTCCGAATTTATAGGAACATCTATACCTCCAAGCCTTACGCAGGAGAACTTATGAAATGCCCGGGTTAGCTGAAGCTCATTCAGGTTTGGATAAGATGTGGCGGCTGCCAGACAAATGGATGGATGGGAGCCACATATGATGACGACTGGCGTATCGCACCCAGCCTCTGCATTCTTGCGATAGAAGCTGTAGAGGTCCCTTGGAACAATCCTTACGGCGAACCTATTGCCCCCCACATACATCATTCTGTGGAAGGAAGCATTCTGCCTTCCAGTTTCCGGGTCCCTAGCCAAGACGATCGTAGCGGATGTGTAGAAGCGTTCCATGCGTCTATAGTACATAAGGAGGGGTAGGCATTCCAGAAGCTCAGGGTTCCTTTTGAAGTTCTCCATGAAGGGCGCCCTTTCTTTATCTATGATCTCATAGCTTCTGGGCTTTTCTAAGGCAGAGGCTATGGCAGAAGTAAGTTCATCCTCTGGAACTCCTAATCCTTTGGCGATGAGTGCCCTCGAGGCACAGAGATTCCCGACAATCCTGAAGCCAGGATAGCCTTCCACATCCTCGAAAAGGATAGGATTTGTATACCTTCGCAAATATTCGGATATTTCAAGTTTGGTGGAGACCCTTTTAGAAACCCTCTGGACCTCTATAGATTCTAAGAATTCTCTCATAACGTATCAGCCTTAACTTCTGATGGGATATAAAGGAATTTTTTATTAGGGCCTTAAAAGCTTCGACAACTCTATTGGAGCCAAATAAGAAAAAGAAAAAGGTAAGGATACTTTCTCGGGAGGGGTTTCGTAATTTTTTCCTCCATAAAAGTAAAGCTTTTACACTATCGATGGCATGAAAGAACTATACGCGAAACGCGAAAGCCTGGGGCTTACCGTCAAGTTCCAAAGCTATAACCGTATCGTAGGGATCCGAGGGCCTTGCAGGAAGGTTTCGGAAAATGATCCTGCCATTCTTTTTGGAGAACTTCACAGGCTCTCCGGTAGCAAGCATATAGGCGTCCTTGATGTCGTTACCTACTCCAGCTATGCATATTTCCCTACCAGGCCATGGAAAAACATGGAAGTAAGCCTTGTTTCCCTTTGCCGTGAAGGTTCCCACGGAAGTGCTGAAGGGGCATCTTTCAGATCCATATATGGATTCTCCGTTGATGTATGTGG
>JAGTQN010000018.1:5349-21497 GCA_018396395.1 Candidatus Bathyarchaeota archaeon
TTTTAAAGCCCCAGAAGGAAAGGTTCCGTCGGCTTTAGGACCAACGTTTAGTAAGAGGTCCCCCTCACCACTCGCGCAGTTCACGAGGGTTTGGATAAGTTTCCTCGTAGATCTCCAAGGATTTCCTCTACAATAACCCCAGAAGCGTTCAGTAGTGGTTATGCAAGATTCCCAGAGTCTCCCCGGCGGCGAGCTCTTATATACTGTTCGGGAGTATCAAAGTCCTCAGGAAGGCGGGAACGATTGTTTATCAGTATTTCAGGCTGCAGTTTACGGACTTTTGCGTTAAGCTCGGCCGATTTCCAGTCTTCAGGTGCATATGGCCATGCTCCATCGTACCAAAGAATGTCAAGCCTCCCGTAGTTACTACATATCTCTTCAACCTGGATATGGACATATTCTAAAAAATTTGACCAGCCCTCAGGGTCCTTTTTAGGACCATTCCAATAGGCTGGCCATCTCCAATCGAGAAGGCTATAGTAGAGGCCTACTCGCATGCCTGCCTTATGGCATGCCTTAATGAATTCTTCCACAAGGTCTCTGCCAGCGGCTGTTTTTGGGGCTGTGTAATCAGAAACCTTACTATCGAAGAGGCTGAAACCATCGTGATGTCTGCTTGTTAAAACCATATAGCGCATTCTAGCCTCTCTGGCATAGAGAACCCATTCCTCTGCCTTGAATTTTGTCGGATTAAACTTCCTAGAAAGCTTCGCGTACTCACTAGCCGGCATTTGTTCTAGATACATAACCCACTCTCCTCGGCCTAGGAGGGAGTAGAGGCCCCAGTGGATGAACATACTGAAGCGAGCCTCTCTAAACCACATTCCTTTTTCACGATTCATATAGATCGAGCTTACTTAATTCTTTAACCAGTATGTAAGTTAAGTCTCTTCGATTTTGTCATCTAATTTAACTGATCAACTTACAAGTAGGATCAAGAGGGGCTTAAAGAGGCTGAAAAATATGGAGAAAAACCTCATATTTGACCTGTCAATCGTCTTATAGATGAAAAAATAAAGAAAATTATGGTAACTCTAGTATAGAGATGAATTTTTTAAAGATTTTTGTATTTTTATAATTCTGCAGAATAGAGAAATACTATTTTAGAAAGGAGATAGAAGCTTATAGGCTAATAAAATCCTTCGCAAAGAAATAAAGGGAAGAGTATTGTCTCTAATAGTATCTTGTAATACAGAATGATTTCCCTTAACAAATAAATTTCTTCGTGTCTAGAAGGCACCGGGCTTTTCTCTATAGTTAATACATTCTCTGATCGAGGGAAAAGATTAATATTGATTTTTTATAAGAATAAAAAATGTAATATGAAGTATTAAACAATGGTCTTTCTTTTTAAATATGGATAAATCTTATCAAAGACTATAGATGCTGGAATTAAAGTAAAGAAACTATGAAGGAAGTTGTATACCGCCGTTAAGATCAATATGGCTGTTATTCCTGCAGCATATCCCATGGTGCCTGTATACCAGTCAACTATTTGGTTGGCGAAAGGAAGCCTTGGCAAAATATAGGTCAAAAAGAGAATATTGGGAGGCGTCATTGCCAAAGCCCTTATGAAACCTGAAAGGGCGAAAATAACCAGCGATATTTTTTTCTTTTTCTTTTTGCCATATTTTGAAAAGATATGCAAGCCTATTATGGTTGAAACTATGGCTAAACCCTTCATTAAAGGACCAAAGAATGGTATGCCCGTGTGGATCAAGATGAGTAAGCTAAAATAGTCGATGTTTATAGAAAGCCCAAGAACAAGTATGAAGGTTGTGAAAATCGAAGCCTTCAATCCCATGGAGAGATATGCCAGCGCTACGAATATCTCAGCCGGGTCGAAAAGAAGATATGTCAATATTGGAAAGGGCAGGAAGTGGCTCAAACCAGAGATTTCCAGGGCATAGGTTAAGGCTCCAAAGATGGCTGAGCCTGCTATGAATCGAGAGGCGCCACCAAGCCTTCCTCGACTACCATCGACACCCGTTCCCATGAATATCGTCATTTAAGGATTGTTTCTATCATAAAAAGGTATTTACTCTTTTTTGAGTATAATCCTTCAAAAATGATGTTTGAAAGAAAATTTAAAAGGAAGGCACCAATTTAAAATTCTGGATTTCCATGTCTGCAGACTTCCCTTGGTGGTTTAGACGAAGGACATCGCCCTTCTTCAGGATTTGGGAGGAATTCGATGAAGCTTTCAGAGAGATGGAGGAGTTCATGCGTAGAGAGTTTGAGGAACTATCGGAGAGAATTCCCAAGGATCTCATCCGCGAAAGGAGGCTATCCGATGGCTCCATCGTCAGGGAATGGGGTCCCTTCGTTTATGGATACTCGATGACCATAGGTCCTGATGGAAGGCCCGTTATTCGTGAGTTCGGGAATGTGAGGCCATCTACCCGTGCTTTGAGACCAGGAGGTCCCATGAGGCCGAGCCTGGATATCAAAGAGGAGAGGGAGCCCCTCGTGGATGTTATGTCTACGGATGGGGAGATTAAGGTCATCGCTGAATTGCCGGGTGTAGAGAAGGAGGATATCAAACTGAGGGCAACCGAGGAAATGCTTACAATATCCGTGGATACGCCCCAGAGGAAGTACTATAAGGAGGTGGAGCTACCGGTGTCAGTAGATCCTAAAGAAGCGAGGAGCACATACAAGAACGGCGTTCTTGAGGTCGTCCTTAAGAAGGTGAAGGAGAAAGGAAAGGGCGAAACCATTCCCATCGACTGATTGGACATTTTCTTTCTATGCGAGAAAGAAGTCAATTTTTTCTTCTCTTTTCTTCTCTTTTCTTCTCTTTTCTTTTCTTCTCTTCTCTTACCTTTTGAATTAGGGAAAGAATAGCCTCATCGATATGGTAGAATTCTGAAAGCTAAATGAAATAAAAAAGAATGCTTTGTGGCTTAATCACGAACTTCGGACTTTTGGTCCTACTAAAGCCCTTCAGGGTTAAACCTTCGAAGACTAGTTTCAAGCATTAGGATGGAATAGAGAAAGCATCGTATGGAAAAGTGGAATTAAGCCACAAAGCAAAAAGAAAGAAAGAAAAATAAGGCATATACCTCTAGCCATCGCAACGGGGTTTCTTATCGTTCCTTCTCCTCCTCCAAAAAGATTCCTGCGTCTATAGCGGCCTTACAACCGGAAGCTGCCGCCGTAATGGCCTGCTGATACTTGGCATCGCACACGTCTCCTGCGCAAAAGACGCCTTTGATGTTGGTTTCCGTTTCGCCGTGCTTTATCACATAACCCCTTTCATCGAGCTCTATTTGCCCTTGGAAAAGCTTAGTGTTTGGATCACGGCCTATGGCTACGAAGACACCATCGCAATCTAACTCCTTCACATCACCGGTTTTTACATCCTTTATTCGGATGCCCCTAACGACTTCTTCCCCTAGGATATCGATGACTATGGAATTCCAAGCAAAATGGATCCTCTCGTTTCTAAAGGCCCTTTCTTGGAGAGCCATCTCAGCCCTAAGGCGGTCGCGCCTATGAACTACGATTACATCCCTCGCAAACCTTGAAAGGTGAAGGGCTTCCCGTATGGCTGTATCACCCCCACCTACGACTACGACCTTTTTTCCGATGAAGAGGGGGGCATCGCATATCGCACAGCTTGAGACCCCCCTTCCCCTGAGCCTTTCCTCCGATGCCAGCCCTAGCCATCGTGGCGAGGATCCTGTGGCTATGATGATGGATCTTCCATGGAAGACTCGATCTCCTACATAGACCTTGAAGGGTCTTGCTGAGAAATCGACAGAGGTGGCATCCTCATCTATGAAGCTTGCTCCAAACCTTTGGGCTTGCAACCTCATCCTCTCTATCAGCTCAGGACCAGGTATGGCTTCATGAAATCCCGGGAAGTTCTCAACCTCCATAGTAAAAATCAGCTGTCCACCGGGCTGGGAGCCCCCTATCACGAGGGTTTTCAGGCGCGCCCTAGAGGCATATATGGCGGCGCCCAGTCCTGCTGGCCCGGAGCCCAGGATCAGAATATCGTATAGTTCTGGTATAGGAGTCATGGGATCTTCCTCGTAAGGACTTTATGAGGGAACCTCTCATGATAATTAAGAGAAGGTTTATATGAAGCTTGGGCTTTTGGATCCCTGCCCTTAGGGATAAGGTTATGCCAAAGGAGTTTACTTACAGGGGCTTTACCCTCGATCAGCTAAAGAAAATGAGCCGAGATGAGTTCATAAAGCTCCTTCCAGCCAGGCAAAGGCGATCCTTAGAAAGAGGATTCACGGATTCCCAGCGAAGGCTATTCGAGCTTATTGTAGAAAGGCAGCAGAAAGGATCCCTAGAGAATAGTCCCATCGAAACCCACTGTCGTGACATGATCGTTTTTCCAGAGATGGTGGGCATGACGATAAGCCTTCATGATGGAAAGACCTTTGTACCCATAAAGATAGAGCCTGAGATGATAGGGCATTATCTCGGCGAGTTCGTAATGACCAATAAGAAAGTCGTCCATGGTAGCCCTGGAATAGGTGCTAGCAGATCCTCGATGTATGTTCCCCTCAAATAGGATTCTTACCTTTCCAGTTTTCTGTAACGCCTTATCCAGCCTCCAGTTCCGAAACTCCCTCCCTTGTAGCCTAAGAAGGGAATGATTTGAACTTATTTCGGAATACTATATACCTTCCCAGATTTCCTGAGTTTCCTATTCTTACAGGAGGTGTGGGGCACCTTTCATAAGTTATTTAAGACGAATTGTCTTTAGCTGTAATTCGATCGGTTATGATTTTTAAAAGGGGCTTATATGTAGGACGATTTCAACCTTTTCATAAAGGACATCTTGAGGCAATTCGATGGATCCTAAGCCAGGTCGAGGAGCTCATCATCGTAATCGGAAGCGCCCAATATAGCCATGACCTTGAGAACCCCTTTAAGGCCGGAGAAAGATTTACCATGATCCGTAGAGCCCTCGATGAGGCCCAGATTCCAAGAGGTCGTTACGAGATCATAGCCGTTCCAGATCTGCATGTCCATGCCCTTTGGGTCGCCCACGTCATTTCTTACACTCCCAAGTTTGAGGTCGTTTTCACGAACGAGCCCTTAACGAGGCGCCTTTTCCTCGAGTATGGAAGATTTGCTGTGAGGCAGATACCATTCTTCAAAAGGGATATTTACAGCGCGACAGAAATAAGGCGAAGGATTCTCCAAGGCGAAGATTGGGAGAAATTGGTTCCTATCTCTGTGGCTGAGTACATAAAGGAAATCGATGGCGTCGGTCGAATTCAAGATTTAGTGAAAAGCGATAAACCATCCCTTTGAAGAGTTTCTTCTTCGTAAATCGGTTCCTTTCAGCATTTGGCTCAAGCCATCACATTCTTCCGATGAATTCTTCAGTTATGTAGTGAAAGAGTAGCCTAACGGTGTTCTCCAAGTCGTCCTCATGGATCATCTCGAAGGGTGTATGACTGTAACGACATGGAATGGCTACTAGGCTTGTTTTTGATCCACCCCTCACCATGGTTGCTCCATCAGATCCATATGAAGTGAAAACTCCGTGTTGGTATGGTATGTCATTCCGCTGAGCCGTCGAACGGAGACCTTTGATGACCTCTAAGTTATAATGGATCAAGGAGTCCTTATAGACGATAACAGGACCTTCGCCCAGCTTTATGGGCATACGCTCCTTCTCAAGCGAGGGATAGTCCCCGGCTATTCCTATGTCTAGGGCTATGGTAACATCATATCCAACCCCCGCGAGTTCCTCTGCACCCTTTAATCCTATCTCCTCTTGAATCGTCGAAGCAAGGTATAGATCGCATGGAAGCTGAAGATCTTGAAACTTCTTAGCGAGTTCTATCATCACTACATGGCTTAAACGATCGTCCATAGCCTTTCCGAAGGCCTTTTTACCAAGTCTTTGGGTGATCGGATTCCATACTATTGGCGAACCTACATGGATGCCTCGCTCCAAGACCTCTTCCCTACTCGAAGCCCCTACATCGACTAAGACCTTCCACTCTTCTAAGGGCATCTCCCTCTCTTTGAATCGGAGGATATGGCCTGAAGGGGCTACGAAGACTCCCTTTACATCCTCTTCATCTCCTATGACGAGGGCATTCTGTCCAACCAAGCAATACGGATAAGTTACATTATCCGTACTCGATGCATACCTTGTAATATGGAGAAATCCTTCCTCCGTTATGCTAAGGACGAAATAGCAGATTTCGTCTGCATGTCCTAAGATCAGGACTCTTGGCCCTTTCCCAGGAAAATGGGCGAGGACGTTTCCCACCTTCGTCACTCTGATTTCCTCAGCCAAGGGCTTTAGGTCCTCTATGAAGGCCCTCTGAACACGGCCTTCATATCCGATAGGTCCAGGTATTTCCGTATACTTTTTCAAAGCTTGAAACATTTCAAATACCCTGATAAGGAATTCATTTTGGGTTTTTAGAGTTTAGTGGTTTATCGGTACGAAGGTCTATCTTCATTCATAATACCGTAAAGCCCCGTAGCATCGATATGCCTCCCATGAGCTTTTCTCCTCCTTTTTCCTTTTTATTTGGAAAATCCTTTCATAAAATTGGAAACGATTTTGCTTTAAAGGATGTTCTACATCCATTTTCCAATTCCTTCGGAAAGATTGAAGATCTAGGGAATCCCTTTGGCTAATACTGACCTAAGGAGCCATCTGCCCTAGCAGCATCGTAGCCCTTCCTGAAAAGGTAAAGGGCTATGGGAGTTGCGATGATCGTGAAAAGGAGGAGGTTAAGGGCATCATATAGGACGACAGGATTCAAAAGATCTTTGCCTGCCTGAAGGCAAAGTCTTATTCCATCCAAGGAGTATGTGAGGGGGAAGATTCTACCAACCCACTCTAAGTACCATGGAAGCAATTTCAATGGATAAAAAACCCCAGATACGAGCTGAGTCATCCAAGAAAATGCCCAAGTCAGAGGATTTCCCTGTTTTGTTTTCATGATGATGCCTGCGCTCAGGATGCCTATCGCCATATGGCTGGCGATGAGCAAAATCGATAGGACTATTGAAGAAAGAATAGAGTAGGGTGTGGCATTAAAAGTCGCTCCAAGGAGAATCCCCGTGAAAAGGGTTATGAGGAGGAAGGCTGAGGAGGCGATAAAGAAGAAGGATGTCTCCCCCAAAAGGAAGGTCTTGAAATCCGTTGCGGAGGAGAGGATTGTCTCCATCGTTCCATTCCATTGTTCCTCCCTTATGCTCTCGTTTATACTCTGAACGGCGAAGAAAACATAGCGTTGGAAGGCGATTCCTATGAGGGCAAAGGTAAAGTACCCTCCCGTTGTATAGCCTGCTTCCTGAATCCTCTCCGGAGTTGTAATCATGGAAAAAATGTAGTATGTGGCTACGAAGAGGATGCTTCCTGAGATGTCGAGGGTTAGCCAGAACTTGTAGGTCCACCAGATCTTAAAATCCCTAAGGATAAAGGATCCGATGACCTCGTAAATTGGGGTTTTCTTTCTAGGTACTTCTTCTGAAAGAAGGTCTATAATGGACTTGGAGTTCAAAACTTTCCTTCCTCCCTCCTTTCCCTTCGATACTCTTTTCGGTTCATGGCATAATCAACTACCTCAGTACGTGGCTACGGTTCCTTCATCCCTTATCCTATCACATCCCCATCGGAAGACCTTCAGCCCAATAGGTATGAAGATGATCGCATATATCCCTAGGATCGTCAGATCCTTAAGCACATCGGGAGAGGCTAAGGTTGCTCCTGTAAGGAGGACCCTACGGAGGGCATCAAGGGCATAGGTATAAGGCATAAGCCAGGCAAGGGTCCAAAGGATAGGGTAGTCCTTTAGATAGTTCAAGGGGAACAAAACTCCCCCTAGGAATTCGGTAATGCTGGCAAAGAGGAAGGTGAGGGGATCGCCCCTCTTATAGACGAGGATGATTCCGGCTGCGGTAATTCCGATACCCATATAGCTCGCAACCATGGCGAGTAGGATAACAAGGAAGGATAGGAGGTTTTCGGGGCCAACCATTAAGGGAGTTCTCAAAACGAAAATTCCTACGATTAGGACGCCTAGCATGAAGTAGCTGCTCGTTATAAAACCTCGAATAGACTGGCCTATGATGTAAGAGCTTAATCTAATCGGTGAGGCTATGATGGGTTCGAGGGTCCCCTCCCTCACCTCATGCTGCATGGAATGGCTTATCCTGCTAATGCACATCCAAAGATAGTTCTCAGATGCAATGCCTACGAGGGCGAAGGATAGCCAGCTAATGCATCCATAACCAGCCTCCACAAGCCTTTGGGCATCTACCTGAAGCCCCATGAAGAAATACATAATGATGGAGGCGATGGTACTGAGGGTTTCAGTAATAACCCAGGTTCTGTAGGAAAGGAAGATCTTAAAGTTCGCCCAGAAAACTGCCCATATATGGATAAGATTCGAAGAGTTATTTCGTCCCTCATCCCTGAAAAGGTCTATGAGATCTTTTAAGTTCAAGAAGTTTCACCCCTTGTGAGCCTTACGAAGATATCCTCAAGGCTTGGCTTCACTTGAAGGATAGATGCTACCTTGACTCCTCGGGATCGGAGCCTCTCGGCAACGATGGGGATGGCTTCATATTCGTCATCTACTTGAAGGCGTATCACTAAACCATTGGATTCGTTCCTAGTTTCTGAAACCTTCTTTACTATGGATAGATTTGCCAACATGCCAATGATTTCTTCATGGCTCCAACATTCTTTGATCTCAACCTCTATGGCTTTTATGTCCGTTAGCATATCCCTCAAAATCGATGGAGATGAATCGGCTATGATCCTCCCATCCTTCATGATGGCGATCCTTTCACAAAGTTGCTCAACTTCATACATATTATGGCTTGTGAAGACGATCGTCTTACCTAGCTCGACACTTAAAGCCTTAAGGAGCTTCCTTGTCTCTACGGCGCTTATAGTATCAAGTCCGATGGTTGGTTCATCCATAAAGAGGATAGGGGGATTATGGATAAGGGCTCTGGCAAGCATAACCCTAACTTTCATTCCTGTGGAGTATTCCTTGACAAGCTTATGGCGATCTTTACTCAGTTCGAAAAAATCCAAGAGGGCATCGATGCGCTTTTTAGCCAGCTCTCTAGGAACATTCTGTAGATAAGCGTAGAACTTCAAGTTGTCTTCGGCGTTAAGTCTCCAATAAAGTGATCGTCCTCCAGTTTCTCCATGAAACCATCCGAAGCTGCTTCTAACCTTTTCCGGTTCCTTTAGAATATCGAAGCCGTTCACAGTAGCCGTTCCTTCAGTAGGTATGATGATCGTACAGAGGATTTTTATGAGGGTAGTCTTTCCAGCACCATTCGGACCCAGAAGACCAAAAAACTCACCCCTCCTTACCTTTATGTTAACATGATCCACGGCTTTTACAGAAAGTCTTTTACCCCCTTCCTTTTCTCCCTTGAAGACCTTTGTCAGATCGAAAGTTTCGACGGTATATTCCATAGTTCAGACCTGGCTTCTTGGTAAGTCTCCTTATTGCGATGCTCCTATTTCTACATTAGCCTTCTTTTTTTCAGAAACTAACCATCATAAAGACTCCCTCGCTTATGAAGATTAATTAACACCCATGCCTCCTTTTCGTAAGGTGCTTTTCATATGGATGCGAGGGAGCTTAGGAAAGTCGAGGAAGATCTTATTACGAGGACGATCCTTCGGAAAAGCCTAGACGACTGGATCAACCTTGCTAACACGGATGTTACTGTCGTAGGGGCTGGTCCCTCGGGCTTAACGGCCGCCCGATATCTCGGGAAAGGCGGATTGAAGGTTGTAGTCTTGGAAAGGCGCCTCTCCTTCGGAGGTGGAATCGGAGGCGGTGGTATGCTCTTTCATAAAATCGTAGTCCAATCACCAGCTGAGGAGGTCCTAAGGGATTTTGGATGTAGGCTGGAAGAAGTTGGTGAGGGGTTCTTTGTCGTCGATGCAGCAGAGATGATGGCGAAGCTTGCTACAGGCGCCATTGATGCTGGAGCAAAGGTCATCCTAGGCGTAACGGTTGACGATCTTGTTTATAGATCACCTCCTCTTGAGATAAAGGGTGTCGTAGTTCAATGGACTTCTGTCGTCATGGCCGGCCTTCATGTCGACCCTCTAGCCCTTAGGTCCAAAGCTGTCATCGACTGTACAGGCCACGATGCTGAGGTCCTTTCAGTAGCATCAAGGAAAATTCCTGAACTTCAGCTCGGCATACTTGGGGAGAAAGCCATGTGGGCTTCCATGGGCGAGGAATGCATCGTAGAAAAGACAGGGGAAGTTTGTCCCGGCCTCTTTGTTGCAGGAATGGCTGTAGCCGCCCTTCATGGAACGCCAAGAATGGGTCCCATTTTTGGAGGAATGCTTCTATCAGGAAGAAAGGTGGCAAATCTCATTCTAGGAAAGCTGAAAGGATCCATATGATAGCTCAGCTTCGTTTATCATCTTTTATCTTCAATTTCAATGGCGGAGAAATCCTTGCCTTCTAACATGCCTTCGTTCTGCTATATTTGCAGGAAGCCTATAGCCCCCTTCATCTGTAGGAGATGTCTCCGAAGGGTTTGTGCAAATTGCCTATTCCACCATGGTCTCTGCAGGTCTTGTGCTAAGATCTTGATAAGGATAAAATAAAAAATCCATAAGTTTCGATTTCATTCTTGTCTCTTATCGAGATCATTTCTGTTTTTCGAATAAACTTCCGATACTTTCGACGATAAAGATTCCGAGAGCCCAACCCGCTATGACATCGGTAAGCCAGTGGATTCCGTTGTAAAGACTTTGTAGAACGATTAGGAAGCCCAGGATTGATGTTAGAAGCCGCCAAATCCTTCGCAATCCTTTGTTCCTAATGGAAGGTCTACAGCCAAAAAGAAAAGCCGCGAGGGCGCTATGGGTACTAGGAAAGCCATAGTTTTCCTTTTGAAGGATGGAGCCTTCTCCGCCATAGAAAGTGCATGGCCTTGGTCTTTGAAAAACGATCTTCAGCGTAATAGTCATCGAAATGATCGTTCCAAGGATGAAGAGGAAGGATACCGTTTTTTTCATATCAGAATTTAAGGCGTGAAGGATTATTATGGGTACGAGAAGAAGGATTGTGAACCAATCGAAGATTCGAAAGACTGGATTCAGCGCTTCGATGCGATTTGAGGCGAAAAACCAATATGCATCCCTGTCGACTTCTTGGAGAAAATTCAAGGTACTGGTTTCAAAATCGATATATTCGAGGGCTAGAAGGGAAAGGGCGCTTACCATAGGGATTGTGAAATTGTCATCGATTTTCAGGTTTTCCTTTCGATTGCAAGCTTCAATCGCGGCGGCTAAAAGGACGGCGAAGAGGGCTGAGAGGGGGCTTATAAAAAAGGAGGCGCCCAGCAAGGCAACAGAAAAGCTTAGAGATGAGCCACGAAGCCTATCCATGAAGGAAGAATTTTTCGCATAGCCTCTAAGGATCCTTTCAAGGCCTCCTAAACCATCCCCAAGGGAAAGGATAACTATAGAAGAGTAGCCTATGGGATCGGGAAAGATGGATAGGCATGCGATGACGCCGAGGGAAAGATAAAGGGGAGCCATGGCTGGGCCCTTGGAGACTTCATCGTCCCTCAGAAGGGGATAGTAGAGCCTCATGAGAGGGGAGGATGCCATCGAAGCCTTTCTCCGAATTCTAAAGTATTCAATCGAGGCATAAAGAACCGAGACGAAAGTAAGAAGGCTTATGACGATGGCCTTCCCTAAGAGCCCTGACAAAAAGGGTATGAGGACAGAAGCCATATGGACAGATTTTCTGAGGAGCTCCCTCTTCAGTATCGATTTTTTGGAAAGCTTTACTTCCGAATTGGAATTCTCATCATCTTTGGGATCTAAGTCCCATCACCTGTACGATTACTGTTCTCTGCCTAGCATGGGTATCCGTTTCTATAAAGAATATAGACTGCCAAGTTCCAAGGAGAAGCTTACCATCCATCAAGGGAATCGTTTGGCTTGAGCCTAGGATAAGGGACCTAAGGTGGGAATGGGCATTCCAAGGATGCCTATAGCGATTACCTGAAGGTGCTAATTCCCCTAGAAGCTTTCTTATATCCTCCTGCAGATCCTCAGTAAACTCATTTATGACGAGGATGCCTGTAGCATGGGGAGCGAAGACATGGATTATCCCATCCCTTATCCCCGATTTTCCTACGACTTCAAGGATTCGATCTGTTAGATCTATGAAGTCTACAGGTCCCTTGGTAGAGAATTTTATCGCCTCGCTAAAGATACCGAACTCTCCGTAGCCTTTCATCAAGCCATCACCTTGCCTTTCAGTTTCCTTATCTTTTTTAAAAAAATCCGAGGGAAAGGGGATTGGGAATTGCTTCCCTTATCCGCGGCCGATAATTCCCTTTAAAAATCCTGCAAACCTCGGAACAGCCAATAAGGGATCATCAGCTCCCTCATATTCTATCGATAAATAACCCTTGTAATCAGCTTGCCTTAGAGTTTCAAGGATTCTAGAGTACTCCCGTTTCAAATCCTCAGCCGATAGCGACTCGAATACTTTGGCATGAACATTGACCGCATAGGGCGCCGTTCTGCGAATCTCCTCATGAAAGTTAACCCTGTAGTTGCCCGTATCCAAGGTTACCCTCAGCCATTCAGAGTCGACATTCTTTAAGATTCTAAGGACCTGTTCGGCAGTTTCGGTGATGCCTCCATGGTTCTCAAGGGCTAAGATAATGCCCCTTTCCTCTGCATACTTGACGCATTCCCTGAGGGCATCCACAGTCCACCGGAAGGCATCTTCCTCCTTATAGCCTTCGGGAACCTTTCCTGCAAAGACCCTGAGACATGGAGCCCCAAGGCGGAAGGCAACATCGATCCAATATTTTACAAGGCCTACCTGCTCCCTACGCTTCCCTTCTTCTGGAAGGCAGAAGTTGTTCCCAACGGCAACACCCGAGATGTCTAGGCCATGAAGGAAGGCTGAACGCTTCAGATGATTTAGGAAGCTTTCCTCCGTCTTAGGAAAATAGTAAGCTGTGAGCTCGATGCCGTCGAGGCCAATCTCGTAGCAATGATTTATGAAGTTATCGAGGCTCATGGCACCGGATGAAAGATACTTCCTGTAGGAATAGGCAGTAGATCCGATTTTCATTTCGTTAATCACCTTGGGAAAACCAATTCGCCGACGGGTAAAAAGTTTTTATCAGAGAAAGGAAGCCCTATGCCCCTATTTAAGAAACCTTAAGCCTTCCTAGCTCATCGGCAAGGATAGGAAGGAATGTTCCAACATCCGAAATAACTATAACAGCCTGGGCTGTTCCTCGATCCAAGAGCTTTGTCGCCACAGCAGGATTGATATCGACCAAAACAACCTTTACTGTGGAAGGAAGGAGATTGGCGACGGCTATGGAATGGAGCATTGTCGCGAGCATGAGAACCATGCTAGCTCCCTTTAGAAGCTCCCTGTATCTTTGCTGGGCCTCGACAACATCCGTTATTACATCCGGAAGGGGACCATCATCCCTGATGGAGCCTGCCAAGGCGAATGGGACGCCGTTGACTATACATTCATACATGATGCCACGCTTAAGGATGCCCTGCCTTACAGCTTCCTTAAGGGAACCTGCCTTTATGATCTCGTTGATGGCTGCTATGAAGTTCCTGTTCCCTAAGAGAGTGGAGGAGCCATCTTCAAGGGATACGCCAAGGCTAGTCCCGTAGAGGGCTAACTCTGCATCATGGACGGCAAGGGCGTTTCCGGAGAGGAGGGCATCCACATACCCCAATCGTATCATCTTGGCCAAGGCTTCGGCTGCTCCTGCATGGACAACGGCTGGACCAGCTACCAAGACGATCCTTCCTCCGTTCCTCTTTACCTCAGCCATGTCCTGAGCGATTCGGCGGACAATGGGAGGGGATGGCTTCTCGGAAGAAGCCCTACTTCCCATGAATTGAAAGATGCCCGTTCCTTCCCTTGGATATTCGGGAGGCTTTACCTTTATTCCAGAGTCGCCAAGGACCACCAAATCTCCTTTCCTTATCTCCCTGATGGATTTACAGTAGGCACGCATCTTTTCTGGTTCTATTACTATGACTTTGTCCATGGCTAGATTCTCGACAGGTATCCATTCTCCCTTGAAGTAAACCCAGGTAGGGTGATTGGATGTTGAATAGAAACCATCAGGGAGAATCGAATCCCTAGGAGCAGGTTCCCATCGAACCTCTGTAATCCTAGGCTTTGTAGCTCCCAGCCTCAGAAGCTCCTCTAGCATAAGGCTTAGATGGGCTTTATTCCTACCTTTTACGAGAAGCCTTGCGTAACTTGTCTCATGCTTTCGCTTTCCGATGCGAAATTCGATAACCTCAAAGTCTCCTCCAAGGTCCATGATCCTATCAAAAATCTTTGTGAGAATCATGGAGTCTATCAAATGTCCCTCGACTTCAAGCTCTTGTGAAAGGATCTCCGAGGTATCTTCCGTAGCTTCAGATCCCCTATGACGAGAGTCCCGCTCCTCCAATTCCTGTCCAACCTTTGCTACCTTAGCCTTTCCAAGGGAAAAATATAGGACTCATAGAAGCAATCTTCTATTAAAGCCTTAAGGAGATTCGATGAATGTTTGAAACATATATGGAATCTAATGCTCCGAGAAACTGCGAATTCGATAAGGGAAGGGAAGGGAAGATTATAAAAGCCGCTAAACCCCTTCAGTAAACTCAAAAGCCTTGTTGAGAAAAAGGGCTTAAACAAGAAAAAGCCCATATCTAAACCACATCATAGTAAACCCTAAAGCCTCGATCTGTGGCTGAAAGGCTTTTTATATGAAAGCCTCCTATTTCCTTTATATCCTTCACATGGGTTCCGCTACAGGGAATTGGCTCGCAATTCTCGATCGTTACAACCCTATAGGTATCAAGAATGGGAAGCCTGAGGATATTAGGGGCTCTAATGGCCTTTTTTAAAAGGTCCTCGCGTTTAACGTATTCTATAAAGACAGGCCTGCCCTTACGAATCAATTCATTCATGGTGGCTTCCACCCCATCCACGGATCCTTCAGGCAGTACTGTTCCTCGGTATTCCACATAACAAGGGTCTCCCAGCCAAGATCCTAGGGTTTCTGCAGGGGCCTTTGTTTCTAGGGATATACAATGGTCCAAGAGGTGGCCTGCGGTGTGTCTCCGCATAACCAAATATCGGAAATTCCAGTCTATGGAGGCCCTAACGTTACCTAGGCTTGGAATGCCTTCAAGGACCTTTCCCCAATGGATCACTACATGATTTACGAGCATGACCTTTTTTACTTCCAAGCGAAAACCAGCCCTTTCGATGGTTCCCCTATCATCTGGCTGGCCGCCCATTTTTGGATGAAAAATTGTTTCGTCAAGGACAAAATAAGCAGCTGATTTTTCATCAGGCTCGATCTTGAGGATTTTTGCCTCAAGTACTCTTTTATAAGAATCTTCCCAGTAAAGAGGCTTTGTCCTAGGTAGGTTCTTCACGAATTCTTCGAGTCTCAAGTCCGACCCCAAATCCTGATAAGACTTTCATCAAATTTAAAAATGATATTTAGATGATGCCAAGAGCGGCATGGTCCATATTTTTCATGAAAAATCAAATTGTATTTCGCTAACTCATCATCCATTGCCATACAAATATCAACATCTTCCAAACCTTAGCAGGGATGGAATGGGAAAAACGTGTCGAAGGCTTGTTGAGTGAGGGAGCAGAGTTATGGCCTTGCTACGAAAATTTCAACCATTAGTTTATGATTTTAGTCACTGAATTTTTTGAAATTTCAAGGGTTGAAATAATTATTCCAATTTAAGCGAATCCCTTTCCTTCCAAAAAAGATATGAAGACATAACCCACCGAAAGCCTTCCGTCGTCTAAAAGCGTAGCTAGTCAAAAATCCATAGATTTGAACTTCCTTGAAACCATCGAAAATCGTACAGTACCTTATTGTCAAGCGACAAATTCCAAGGCTTAAAGGACAGAAGCTATGGAGAATCTATGAATAGCGGGCCCGGGATTCGAACTCAAATGGGTTCAAGTCCATAAGTTTGGAAACCCATTATCCTGATTGGCCGGGATTAACCTAATTTTTTATTCTATTTGGGGCTCCTTTAACTTAAGATCACCTCCTCCGGAAGCCTTATGAACCTAAGGTATTCTGGAAGGTCATCGGTTTGTATGGGCGCCCTT
>JAGTQN010000019.1:0-8876 GCA_018396395.1 Candidatus Bathyarchaeota archaeon
CATGCTGTCGAACTTCGGATATGTGGACCTGACCCTAATGGAGCCTGTTATGAACATTGGACCATAGTCCACGCCAATTCGCTCATCGATGCCTATGTTGTGGATGTTCTGGCGGTTCCTTACAACTCGAAACTCTATGCTCTGGAGACCTGGTATTACTTCCCCATCGCACTTTATGTTAGTCACATTGGCGGATATGATCACAGGATTCTGGGGCATTCTTTCTCACCTCCCATACGATTCCTTAATCCATTTAACCATCAGGCTCATGCTTGAACCGTGATGGTGGCGTATATATAGTCCATGGCCCTAACGGGCCTTACGGCGAGATCAACCCTAACGATGCCCTGGGCGAAGTCCAGCTCTGAGGAGTAGACATCCACGAGGAAGGGGGGCTCCTTCCCATCGACGCTGGGAACAATGGCTTCCTCCCTCTCCATCGTCATGAGGAACTCCGTGAGCTTCTGTCTGAGGGCTACCCGTCCTCCTGGAGTGTTCAGGGTTCCGATGAAGTTTTCGGCTACATTCTTTACGCCTCGGACAGCCCGGTCTGCAACCCTCGTCACGCTGATCTGCTCCTTGCTCGTCGAGATGCCCTTCTCTATGATGATGCCCCTTCCCCTACGGGCTTCTAAGGCTAGGACGCCTGCCTTCAAAAGCTCCGTCAGCTCGGAGGGTGTGTAGCGCCTTTCAAGCTCCGATATGCCCGTTACTGCCTTGAAGGTTGGGGATTCGTAGTAGTTTAGACGGCTAATAAGCCCGGCTACGGCCCCGGCAGTGCCGTAGGGAGCCACAAGGATAAACCTATCACTAGCGAGGACCTCCGTCCTTTTGACGATTTCTGATACCTTCTCCCCAGGAGCCACTGTTCCGATGCCTATCCTGTTCTTCGCATCCTTGCTCATGTTCATACAGTGGGCGTCCACAAGGGCATGGACTTTAGGATCCCAGGAATCGCAAGCCAGGACGATATCGATATCCTCCTCCATCTCCAAGGTTTGGAGGGCCTCCTCATAGCCCTTCAGCTCAGGCTTTGCCGTTTCCCCGCCTGAGAGGGTCCCTTCCCCAGGCGCTGGGTTTTTGGGAACCTTCGCCTTCTTGGCCAAATCCTCAGCTGAGACTAGCTTAGAGTAGGTGTTTAGATAGTTGACTAGGTAGAGGTCGCTTGTCCTATCCATAGTAAGGTTATCGAAGCCCTCGAACTTCGTTCCGTTGGTCAGCTGGATGGAAACAGTCCCTTCCGCGAGCCCTGGAGCCACATGGTATCGAAGGTTATTTCCTGCCTCTCCCGGTAGCCTTGCTATGAGCCTTACAACCTCCGTTCCTTCGGCATCCTTCAATTCGCAGGATGCGTTCTTGGCACCAGCGGCCTCTATCCGGGATGCGAAGACTTCGTAGACGCCATTAAGGAAGCAGAGCCTTGCATCCTTGGTTAGGCTATAGCTCGTATCAGTGCCGAATTTTTCGCAGAATTCCCTGTAACTAGTCACAGGTGTTGGCATGAGGATAGGACCCTTCTCGGCCGTTCCTACGAGTCCCACAACCCCAGCAGGATGGAGCTGTTGAGGGACGATTTCCTTCACTACCTGAATTTCAACCCCTGGCAGAATTCGAACCAAAATATTTCCTCCATAAATTATATTTTTAGTCTTGAAAAATAAGCTTTTTCCTTCCGCTTTTATATGCTATAGCCCAAAGTTAAACGAACTTCTTGCTCAATAATAGACGAATTATTTCTACTGGACGCCAAACAAATAAGGGAGGTCGCATCGCATTTTAGAGTTACTCATGGATGAAGGATGCACCTATCTGGGGATCCAGGGAAGAATAGCGGAGCTTCGAAGGCACTACACGAGGCAAGGAAGTAGCTTCATGAAAAGTCAAGGGTTTCGATTTCATCGAAGCTTTCATGACCTTCTCGTAAACTTCTGCTTCATTCTCAAGCTCAAGCATTCGTTTCAAGATCCTTTTGTTTGGCGTAAAATAATAGAGCTTACTCTGAACTTATTTCCTTTGTCCAGTAGAAGTATGCCGCCTTCCTCCTTCTAGTGTCTTCGAGTTTTCCACTAAGCACGTCTTCTATAAGCCTAGGTCTTCAAGCATATAACTCCAAGAAAGATTTTGGTACCATCAAAACAGAAGCCAGCTTAAAAAGGCTTGAGCGTTTAGGTGGTTTTGGCTTGCAGGTGTAGTGGCTGTCTGCCTGGCATCCTTAGCGCTTTCCCAAGGGCGTTTTCCATACGAGTGCAATAGTACAATCCCCTATGCTAACCATTATCTCTGGATGTCCATTTTTATCATCCTTCCGTCCCTAGGTTCCAAATCTATCGAATAAGGAATGCTCCATGCACCTATCTTCTCGACAACTCCCTTCTCTAAGGTTTCATAGCTATCAATAGCTTATCTAAAAACTGTGTTCAGTAAAGACTCTCCTTTAGTCCTTTCAAAATAGTCGCGTAAACATGACCGATATAGATAATGTAAGCAATGTAATGTAATGTAATGCAATGCCTTGAACCCATGCCTTCCTTGCTTCAATCGTCCACTTTCTTCTCCATGCCTTCTTCAAGATATGCCCCCCATCGAAGAGGTTTTGAGCAGCCCCTAAAAATCCTCTTGGAATCATGAAAGATCGAACTAAGCTTTTGTTTTTATGATGAAGCTTATTTCTCTCCAAAATTTCAAGATTTTTCTAATCATCTCTTCAGCCCTCTGGAGCTTTAATAGGATACATGCCCTCGATGCCAGTTCCAAAGGTTTTTATGGCCTCTTCAGACGAGAACAACCTAGATTTGCTTTTAGAATAGGGCTTAGGTATAATAAATAAAAAAAATGGAGGCGCTCTGTCAGATGGATATGAAGCCCTACATAGGCGTCTGGACCTCTAGGAACGAAATGCTCCAGATGGGTTTCAAGGAAGCCTTGAGGTTCTATGCCGATTGCGGCATAACGGTCATTGTGGAGGGCTATGGAGCCTACCATCCTGAGTACTACAAAAACCTCAGGTATCCCGTGGTCGAAAGGAGGGAGGAGCATCCAACCCTTGAGGAGGTTCGCCAGATGGCCGAGGAGGTAGGCATTGAAGTGGAAGTCGTTATGGATCCGAAGGAAGGCCCTGGCGTGAGGAAGTATCCTGAGACGGCCATCATGGATGTCTTCGGAAACAGAAGCACCCTAGTCGCATGCCCATCGAATCCAGATGTGCAAGCCCTAACCCTGGCAAGGCTCAGGGACCTCCTAGAGAACAACGATTGGGTTTCGAGGGTCGAGTTCGATGGTCTTTACATAGACATGCACCAGAGAATGACGAACCGTAGAGGTCAGCCCCCAGCCCTCTATCCTCTCCATCATCTGGCTCCTGAATCCTGCTTCTGCGAGTACTGCAAAGCCATAGCAAGGGAGGAGGGGGCTAATATGGAAAGGATTGAGGAAGCCGTCAAGGAGGTTGTGAAGGTTTCCCTGGAGCCCTCCTATGAAGCCTTCCTTAGGATTTCCGATACCTTCCGTGGGCATTATGACGTCGTAAGATACTTCCTTGGAAGGCCTGAGCTTCTTGAATGGATAAGGATTAGGTGCCTCATCCTAGAGCGGGCCTTCGAGGCGATCTATGAAACCATAAAGTCCATAGATCCTAAGGTTAAGATTTCCCATGACATGCTTCCTCCTACATGGTCCTGGTCCTTGGCCCAGGATTATAGAAGGCATAGGGCCTATGCGGATAACTTCAAGATCATCTTCTTCAATAAGCGTACTGGAAGCTATGAGGCAAATCCCCTGATAGCCATAAAGGATGCCGATCCTGAGATTCCCGATGGCGATATCATGGATCTCTTCTCCCGCCTCACGGGCTATGAAGGACCCTTAAGCCTTTCGGCCTTCTCCCAGGAGGGCTTTCCTCCCATAAACGTCTATTATGAGCTTAGGAAGGCTAGGGAGGAGGTTGGGGCTTCCTTCCCACTCATAGCTGGCATCGTAGGGGATGCTCCAGCGAGGCCTGAGGATGTGGAGGCTGCTGTGGAGGCTTCTGCCAAGGGAGGGGCTGATGGCTTCTGTCTCCATACATGGTATGGGCATACGACGCCATCCAACTATGCGGCCTTCGGGAATAAGGCTAGGGAGTTTGCGAAGCCCCTTTAGGCTAGGCTTAGATTAGATTAGATTAGATTAGGCTCGGACATCTTTCAGCCTCGATCTGGTTTTTGAACTGCTTGCTACTAGACTTCCCCTAAACAGAAAGAAAAGGATGCAAAAGATCCATTCGAAGAGGCGGGGCGACAAAGATGACTTTCAAAGCCTTAGAAGGAATCCGAACCGAATTTATCTTCATATCCTACGATGCTGAAATGATAGGTCCCCCTATTCGATAGCATACTGAAACTGAGGCTTGCGAGAATTATCCGACAAACCTATCGGAACGCTCTGTTTCATCAACCTTCAAGTCCAAGTTGTTGTTAACCGCGATAAAATATATTGCACAGGCTTTTGAACCGTTCCGGAGCCCTCGCTAATCAACTAGGCTTTGGGCTTGGTCTCCCTAACCTTACTGTAATCGCTACATATGCTCCTTTATAGGGACTATGGAAGGGCTACGAGGAGCCGCTCGATGTCTCCCTCATTGTTGTAAAAATGGGGCGAAACGCGGATACAGAAGCCCTTCTTGAGACTGACCATGACCTTGGATGCCCGAAGCTTCTCGAAGATCTCCTCCAAGGATAGGCGAACATGCTTGAAGCAGACGATTCCTGAACGCTCCTCTTCGCGATCATGGGGCGTTATTAAGTCGTAGCCCCTGTCCTCAAGACCGTCCATCAAATGGGATGTTAGCCCCATTAAATGCCTCTCTATGGAGCCGATTCCAACGGATGTTAGGAGTTCGATGCTTGCCGTCAGACCGTAGATGCAAGGAATGTTGGGCGAACCGTCTTCGAAACGTCTCGCATCCTTCAGGGGCTCTACTCGAGTCGGCGGATGGTTGTAGGAGCCCCCCTCGGATACAACACCCGAATAACCCGTCAGGGCAGGAATAAGCCTTGGTATCACTTCCCTTCGACAGTAGAAGAAGCCGCTCCCTACTGGACCTAGGAGCCATTTGAAGCCACATGTAGTCAGGAAGTCTATCTGGCATTCCCGCACGTCTAAAGGCAACGCTCCTATGCCCTGGGCCCCATCCACTGCCAAATAAACGCCTCGCCTCTTGCAGAGCTGACCGAGGATTTTCAAATTGCTCCTGAAGCCCGTCAGCCAATAGACGAAGCTCACCGTGACCAGCCTCGTATTATCGTCTATAAGGCTTTCGATGTCTTCGATGCTAAGCCTTCCCTCCCTCAGGGGGGCGAAACGAGTCTCCACACCCAACCGCTTCAAGAGCATCCAGGGCACGACGTTAGCTGGGAATTCGCCTTCTGTGGTCACTATGTTGTCGCCTTCATGCCAATCGATTCCATTGGCAAGGATGACAAAGCCCCTGGTCGTATTACCTGTGAAAAGGATTTCCTCTGGCGAAGCGTTGATCATTGCGGATATGAGGTTTAGCCCCTTCCGCTTGCGCTCCATCCACTTCTCCCATCGTACCTCCTGCCTAGGCTCATCGTCGGCTATGCACTCGTTGATGGCTTTCCTCACGGGTGTAGGCTGCGGTGGCACGGCAGCATGGTCTAGGAAAGTGCAAAGCTTCGTATGGGGAAATAGATGCCTGTATTCCTCGGGGTTAAGCATGGCTTTAGTGTTTTGAGTTTTTGTATTTAAGTTAAGCAGGAAAAGGCATCCTTCTTGAAGTTCGCATAATCGCCGACCATGATCTGCCATCCAGGCGTACCGTCTTGAGAACTTACATCGATGATGTTTTCCTTCGAATGTAAGTAATCGACGGTATCGGAACATAGTATCATCTGGACCGATTCCATTCGCCATTCTTTTTCGCGAATTGCCAGTACTGCTTGGCCTTAGGCGTAGCCACATGGCATGGGGCTTAGGATCTCATGGCCGTCGACAAGGATGCGAAGCGTGGCATTGCGTCCTCGTCTTTAGTGGGCTAAAAAGGCGAGGGAAACCTCCCTTAGTCCAGGAATTCTAAATCGTAAGACTTCTTTTTAGGACCACATCCTTTTCGATGGTTTCAAAGGGCTCCTTGGGAGAATCCTCATCCCTGCCGCAAACGGAAGAGTCGTTTTAGATAACTTCGCTCCAGAAAAAGCCCTGATGGCATCGTCACCTTCCCATCCATACGTTACGCATCCTTGTGCCCGATCCTTATATTTCGTGAGTCGAAATGCAGGTTTCTTCTTGCAAACCCGCCCTAATTAGAGCCGATACCATCGGAACGGAATTGGATTAAACAGAGCCGATTAGTGGTTGATAAAAAGCCTAGACTTTTGAACTTTCGTTGGGATATGGCTCTCACTCTGGATAAAGGAAGATCTGGAACCTCTTAAGGATCTTGGTCCTTATGGCGGGCTCCTGCTCCGCCAATATGCGGACGAACTCTTCCAAAGCCCTTTCATCATCGGAATGGTAGGGTATAGCAAGCTTGGGCTTCAAGAGCCTCGCCACCTCCACGCCACTCCTAGGCGAGGTCCCTGGAGCAATCCCCACGGTGCAGAGGGCTATATCAGGCTTATACTTATCCCCAAGACCCCGCATGCCTGGATACGGACGGCTGTCGCTCGAATGATAGATTCGAATCCCATCCTCCGTCGTGAGGACGAAGGTCAAGGGCTGATTGCCAGGATGGTCCGAAACTTCAGCGTTGAGCTTTAAGCCTCGGATATCTAACTCCTCGCCAGGCTTCATGGCCTTGAGCCTATCGCTTGGAATGCCCCTTAGCTGCCTGGCAACGAAAGGCGTCGTTGCAACCATGGCAGCATCCCTCGCCTGAAGGCTTGCGACGAGTCTTCCATCCAAATGGTCGTAGTGTTCATGGGTTACGACGATCAGGTCCGTTCTGGGTAGCTCTCCTAAGCCTATTCCTACGGGATCGAAGACCATGGTTAAGCCATGCGTTTTTACAATGGTACCGGAATATTCGTTGAAAAGGGCTAGGGCTACCTTGCCCCTAGGTATTGCCATAATTCCTAGATTCCTAAGGCTCATGGAAATCGATTAAAAATACGCATTCCTAAGGCTTAAGCCTTAAGGGTGATCGGACTACCTTCATCGAAGAGCCGCATAGCCAGCATCAGCTAAGCAAAGGTTTGCTTACTTTTCCTAGGCTTATTTGAATCGATTGGTAATTGCTATGCAGGAAAGTCGATCGGTATAGAATTTCGTATGCTATAGTAAGCGACATAAATTTTATGTACACTGACTAGTCAAACTTTTGTTATAGGAGTATACATACATCAGAACAGAAAAAGGTTAAGAAATAGTGCTTTGAGCTCAACTATCTTATCTCACATCTCCCTTTCTTCAATTTTATTTAGTTTGATCGAACAAAATCGAAAACTTATGTCAATAAGTACAACCTTTCTAGTACCATAGAAATTCCATCATCCTCCCAACTCAAACATGACCCGAAGTAGCATGTCGCTTGCAGAAGGCCATCTTTAGCCCTGAACAACCTCCAACAACTTCAAGTCTAGGCTTATCAAACCTTCTTTATCAGAAAAGGCTTCTTTCTAAGCCCCTTCAAGAGGGGCATAGCTTCTATCTTCTCCTCGGAGAGTTTTTCCCATACGATTCCCCTCGGTCTCCTTCTAGGACCCGTAGTCCTGATGGTCCTTTCGGGTGTTGCTATATAGTCCACGGAGAAGTCGTGCTCTTCGACGGGGACATCTTCGACTATCTGGAGCTCATGGACAGATGTCGCTATGGGAGTTTCATCCCCGATTAGGTCGAGCTCCCTGAGAATGGCATACTCGAGCTCGCTGTAGCCCCCTCCCTTTCCGATCCTTTCACCCTTCAACGTGACAGCTACAGAGCCACAGACCATAAAATCAACGCTAGGAAGATCTTCAAGATCAGCCCTTATGCCAAGATGGAATGCGCCGGATATGGTCGCAGCCTTACCAAAAAGCGCCCTAGGGATCCTCTCAGGCTTCAAAACAAGGAATCCTTCCCTCAATCTCGGAGATGGCATCACCAAGACCTTCCCAGCCTCCAAAACGCCCCTCCGGACTTCCATCTGGGGAGAATCTGGGTTCACCTTCACCACCCTAGCTTCTATGAACTCCTCCATCTCGAGGATCCTTCTAGCAGCCTTTTCAGCCCCTAAGAAGTTCGGGATTCTGCCGTATGGAGGCTTGGGAAACTTTGCCACTCCCTCCTCCTCAAGAAGTCTCCAGATCCTCGCCCTCACTGCCCCCTTTTTATAGGATGCGGAGATCATCCCTTCATCGCTATCCTTCATAGGCGAGATTCCCTTCCTCTCCTTTTAATGATCCTGAGGCTAAACATTTTGATGAGGAAGGCTTCTCTTACCCGTTTTCTAAGGATCCGTTCTTCTCTGGACTATAATTATATCCTTTGACCTTTGTTCTTCGATGATGGAAAGGCCTAATTCTGCAAGCCATAGGTGGAATAGCCTTGGCAATAGAGCGTAGCGTATAGGAGGCACAGCTATACTGTATGGTGGCGAAGCCTATAGTAGACATTACGCTCGGAGTTGGGTTTCCCTGGAGTCTGATTTATGCATCATACTCCTTGGTGCCTTTGGATACTTGGATGTAGGCCCATGCCTGGAGGTTCGATAAAAGAAAGAGATTGGGTATTATTGTCTTGGGATAAGGGTCCATAGCGTCGGCTATCGCATCCTCCTCGTGTATATGGAAGTCGCTATAGGGAAGATCATCATATTCAGGGAATACTTTAGATTCCATTTTTTGAGAAGGCTAGGGGGATATGCTAAACTGAAAAGGAGTTGCCCTTTTTTCGATCAGACA
>JAGTQN010000019.1:8912-18642 GCA_018396395.1 Candidatus Bathyarchaeota archaeon
TCATATCCCCGGCGAGAAGGTTCAGCCCAGATTAGGCTAGCCGACCAAGATTAAGGCTGAAAGCTTTCACTACCGGGGATAACGAAAGATGCCTCAATCCTTTTTCACCCCTATCGTCGGGAAAGGGTAAA
The DNA here is from genome assembly GCA_018396395.1 of Candidatus Bathyarchaeota archaeon. Classification (GTDB taxonomy): domain Archaea; phylum Thermoproteota; class CALKCG01; order B24; family JAGTQN01; genus JAGTQN01. The sequence continues at coordinate 9,044 of JAGTQN010000019.1, forward strand.
GTTGGGAATCTATTTCTGTTCAGGGAAGGCTTTAACCTTCAGTAAGGATAGATAGAAAGTCAAATCCAATCTAAATGCTGAGGCTAACTTTATTTAAAATACCATAATCAGAATACATTTAGGGTGAGGGGAGACTGTTAAAGACCAATTTTGAAGGAGGGTCTCTGAAAGACCATGCAAAGCGCCTTCACAGGGAATCCATAGTAGTCGATACCCATTCAGACACAATCCTTGAGCTTTGGCTCCATCCTGGCACGGACTTTTCAAAGCGGAATGGGGAGGGCTTTGACATGGATCTTCCAAGGTTGATGGAGGGCGGAGTTACCTGCCAAATGATGGCAATTTGCAATGCCGATTCTCCCGCAAGCGTGGCTCTAAGGCGTCCTGAAAGGGCCGCCTCCCTTCCGCGTATGCGTAAAGGTGACAGCCTCCTAGGCCTTTCCTCGGCCTTGGACTGTATAGAACTCGTCTTTCGCGAAATCGCGAAGAACCCGGATAAGCTCACTTTGGCTACGAAGGCCGAAGATGTACGTAAAGCTAAGGAAGAAGGAAAGGTAGCCCTTATGATGAGTATCGAATCAAGGTTACCTAGCGGAGCTACTCTAGATACGCTAAGGATCCTCTACCGCCTCGGATTGCGATGCGTGGCCCTTTCAGGTTACGAGAACCGTAAGTCCGATACGATAGGAGGCCCTTTAGATCCCTTTGCCTTCGACCTCATCGATGAGATGGAAAAGCTTGGAATGCTAGTAGATGTTTCCCATCTTCTCGAGGAGGGTTTCTGGCAGGTAGCTAAGGCGGTTAAGGGACCCTTCATCGATACCCATGGAAACGCCTATTCCCTTTGTCCCCATCCAAGGAATTTGAAGGACGATCAGCTGAAAGCCTTAGCCGAGGCGGGGGGCGTTATAGGCGTTATGAGTTACAAGCCCTTTATAGATGCTCAGGCTCCTAGCCTTTCGAGGATGCTCGATCATATAGACTATATCGTAGGTCTCATAGGCATAGACCATGTAGGCTTAGGGATGGACTTCGACGGCATGGGAGGGGCTAAGAAGAATGCCGTCCTGAATGATGTGACTGAGATGCCCCTGATAACCGAGGGGCTCCTAGAAAGGGGCTACTCGAAAAAGGAGGTTAAAAAGATCCTTGGAGAGAATTATATGCGAGTCTTCGATGCCGTTCTCCGCTAATGGTTCCCCCGCGAATTGAATTAATCTCAGGAAGGATTTTCTTCATTATCCCTTTTGGAGAAACCTATCGGAGCGTAGTTAAGCGCCTAGGGGCTATGAAGTCCATGTGAGATGAAGCCCAGTTTCCAATTGGTTGATGATCGTATAAAGCCCCAGGATAAAAAGCCAGGGGCTTTCAGAAGTCGATTTATCGATGGGGGAAACGCTTATCTATCTCCATCTTCAAAGATGCGTTTTTGTCTTAGAAGTCGTCTCCATATATTCAGGAGCCTTTCCCATCAAAGGCTTATCTCTAATGGTAATTCTTTTACCGATTAAATCGATTAGTATTTTCCGAGAATCTTATGGACGGAAGTTCCTTACAACATAAAGCCAGAAGTATCGTTGGGAAGATGACCCTTGAGGAGAAGATCGCCCAACTAGGTTCCGTTCCAGCATCTGAGCTTCTGGAGGATGGAAGCTTTTCAAGAGAAAGGGCCCTAAAGGCTATTAGCGGAGGTATTGGACAGATAACCCGCTTGGCAGGAAGCCCAGCATCTCCTAAAGAGCCTTCTAAAGTTGCCAAGATAGCCAACGATATCCAGAGGTTTTTGATCGAGGAGACAAGGCTTGGCATTCCGGCGATAATACATGAAGAGTGCTTAAGTGGCCTCATGGCTTATGGTGCATCAACATTTCCGCAGGCCATTGGCTTAGGAAGCACATGGGACCCAGACCTCCTTCAAAGGATTACGGGAACGATACGAAGACAGATGAGGTCCATAGGAGCATGCCAGGGTCTAGCCCCAGTTCTGGATGTTGTTAGGGATCCTAGATGGGGTAGAACCGAAGAAACCTTTGGGGAAGACCCTTATTTGATAGCCAGTATGGGCGTAGGCTACATTAGGGGACTTCATGGAGATTCCTTATCCTCTGGTGTTGTAGCCACCCTGAAACACTTTGCAGCCCATGGCTTTCCAGAAGGTGGAAGAAACTGCGCACCAGTCCATGTTTCTCCTAGGGAGCTTAGGGAAGTATTTCTATTCCCCTTCGAGGCTGCCATAAGGATGGCTAGCGCTTATTCCCTTATGAATGCTTACCATGATATCGATGGAGTCCCATGTGCATCCTCTCGGGAACTCTTGACCGAAACCCTCAGGCAAAAGTGGGGGTTCCAAGGATATGTTGTTTCAGATTATGGTGCCATAGAGATGCTTAAAACCTTCCATCATGTTGCAGCCAATGAGATGGAAGCGGCTGTTCAAGCCTTGGAGGCGGGCATAGATATAGAATTGCCAAGGATCAAATGCTATGGTGAACCTTTACTAAAGGCCGTTAAAGAAGGAATTGTTTCGGAAGCCTTAGTGGACGAGGCCGTTTATCGGGTTTTAAAGGCTAAGTTCCTTCTTGGGCTTTTTGATAATCCATACGTCGATGTCGAGGGGGCATCGAAGGCTTTCGATACAAAGGAAGATAGGGCTTTAGCTCTAAGGGCAGCCCAAGAATCCATCATTCTTCTTAAGAACGATGGGATCTTGCCTTTAAGGAAGGATCTAAAAGCCATAGCTGTAGTAGGACCCAACGCTGATACAAAAAGGGGACTTTTAGGCGACTACAGTTATACGATCCACTTAAACTGCAAGGAAGAGGCCGTTCCAATAGTTTCTATCCTTGATGCTATTAGAAGCAAAGTTTCATCGCAAACAATAATCCATTTCGCCAAGGGTTGCGACATATACGATCCATCAAAAGAGGGATTCAAGGAAGCTTTAGAAGCCGCCTCAAAGTCGGATGCCATTATAGCGATCATGGGCGAAAGATCAGGAATGTTCAGGCTTCCAGCAGTAACTGGCGAAGGAAGGGACCAAACAAGCCTCTCGTTACCTGGAGTCCAAGAGGAGCTTCTCAGAGGGTTGGGAGATCTTGGAAAGCCGCTTATACTAGTCCTAGTGAACGGTAGACCTATGTCGATAAAGTGGGCAGCTGAGAATGCTTCAGCCATCATAGAGGCTTGGTTTCCAGGGGAAGAGGGAGGGAATGCCGTCGCGGACATATTGTTTGGTGATTATAATCCTGGAGGCAAGCTACCTATAAGTATTCCCCAAGATGCTGGTCAAATACCCTTGTATTATAGTAGAAGGGCCTCGTCCTTTAGAGACTATGTCTTCATGAGTGCCAAGCCCCTATTCCCCTTTGGACATGGGCTGAGTTATACGAGGTTCGAGTATTCGTCCCTTAAGATAGAGCCAGAAAGGATTAACCCGGCGGGCAAAGTCTCGATAACCTTCGAGATTAAGAATATCGGAGGGAAAAGGGGGGACGAAGTTGTACAGCTATATACCCATGATCCCATCGCTTCGGTTTCAAGACCCATAAAGGAACTGAAAGGCTTTAAGAGAATAACTCTCGAGCCTAATGAAAAAAAGAAAGCGTCCTTTACCCTCTTCATGGATCAGCTTGCCTTCTATGATAGACACATGAGGCTTGTAGTTGAACCAGGCTTATATGAGGTTATGATCGGGAGCTCCTCTGAAGATATAAGGCTAACTGGTAAATTCGAAGTTACCGGGGAAACGAGGATTCTATCGGCTTTGCATAACTTCTTTAGCGAAGTCGTTATCGAATAAAAGAAGTTTCGCAAAACTTCTTAGAAGAACATATAATGAATACTTTCCCTTTTATTGAAACCCTATTATAAAAATATAAAGATCTAAGGGTATGAATTATATTAATATTATAAGTTGATAATAAGTTGATAATCATGAAATTGAACCTAAACAAAAGCAAAAGGTTGTTTATTTTGAGGTAACCTTAGGAAGCCTAATCTTATCAAAGTGTTAAATATGAAGGAGCATGAGAGATTTGAAGGGCGGAAGCATGAAGTTGAAAAGAGATGGAGAGATATCCATAGAAAAGAATAATCTCATAAAAAGTATAATGCCTACTATAAGATCGAGGGAAAATGTACCCCATAGAATTCCAGATAAAATTATAAAGAAGGAGAGAAAGTTCCGTCAAGTTTCAGTACTGGTTCATAGAATGTTTTAGCAGAGCTTAAAAAAGAATCCTTAACTCTGGAAATGACCAAGACTCGAACAACGTTATTTGATTTTTGATGCCGAAAAGAAGAAAATATGATACGCACAATAGAAATAAAAAGGAGCTTAAGGAGAACGATATAATCCTTAAGATGAAGGAGAATTCTAGCAAGTGTTCTTTTTTGATCTGCAAGAAGGACTTAGATAACGCTGAAACGAAATGTCCTGTACCTTCCTTTGTGTCCCTATACAATCGATGATGGATTTATCAAAACATTTGAATAGCATACTATCAAATCTTCTATAGCTTTCGAATTCCCAGAATAAAAATTCATAGATTATCTCTAAGTAACTATAGGAAAGTTTCAAATATCAAGGTGAAAATAAAATTCCCTAGGATTTAGTTCTTTAAACTCTTTGGTTTGTTTTGCGATATGCCTCCTTATATCTATACAGAGGTGGCACTTATGAACATATCCTTCCCCTCGTTCCCTATAGCCAAACTCCTTGCCAATTTCATAGAGCCTTTTCATACCCTGATTTACAAGGGCATCAAGGATCGGAAGTTCATCTAAGCTTACTTCCATGTTTGTATCACTAATCTTCAGCCAATCTCCTAAAGAAATACCTCCACAATAGCCTGTAATATAATTGCGATAATTATCTATATGAACATGCCAATCCCTTGTTAGCTCCTCTCTACAAGTTTCGTTAAAGAATTTCTTCGCTGGATATCTCCCATAGAGCCTTTCGAGGATGTGTTCCAGCTTATAGCATGCTCTGCCCATTGGAATCAATTCCGCAAAGGATAAACTATTCAAATCGACTTTTTGTAAGCATTCTTGAAACGATAGATTCCCTTTTATATTCAGCCTTTTAAACTTATCGTAAAAGAAATTCTGATACACTATAGTATTTCTACCAAAAATTTTTGAGCTTATCTTAATAGCTCTTTCCATTCTTTCAAAAGGTACTTGCTCTAATATAAATGTGTTAACACTGAGTAGCATTCCATCTAATCCTTCATTTTTCAACTGTAAAAGTTTCACTTCGGTAGTTCTATCATCTACGCACCAAAAACAGTTTGTTTCAACAAATGTTGAGGGAATTCTAAGTTCATGAGCTATTTTTACAGCTTTTAGCAAGAGATCAAAGTTGAGAAAAGGCTCTCCTCCTGTGAAATGAAGGCCATAGTTGATACCAATTCTATCTTGACCAAGAGGGCTTGGCAGAATTTTGTCAGATAGCCGGATTAGGATTCTTTCCAAATCCTCTTCTGAGATCCAGTCAGCCCTCCAGCGAGGGGAGCAAGCATACATGCAGTGCTTGCACTCGCTTGTGCACTTATAGGAAAGGAATATGCCTGCGGAGATAGGCTTTGGTAATAGGAGCCTCCTCATTTAAAGCCCTCTAAGAATTTCTTCCTCAATTTTTTGGGAATTTTATATTGGAAAAAAGACTTAAAGCCGTTTGATCGTTGTTTCGTATGCATTCATCCGCTTCCCTTTCATCGTCCGAGTGTAAACTCTTGGTATTTTGCACTCAGAGGACTTCTAGACCGCCTTAGCAGCCATCTTAACTATGGGAATAATGGAAAGCCCGTAGGGGCATCGCCTCTGGCATTCTCCACATTCATCACAAAGGGAAGCCCTTTTAGCCTGTTCCCCGAAGGAGCGCTCCCCTTGAGGCAAGAGCCCATACTTAGCCCTGTAGTGGATAAAGGTCATAATAGTTGGTATGCCAATCTCTTGAGGGCATGGCATACAGGCACCGCACTGCCTGCATCCTGTGGAAGGAAGCTCCCTCATCTCCCTAAAAAGCCCCTCCCATTCGCCCTCTGAAGGCTCGGGATTGGCATAGGCTACATTCTCGTCGATCGTTCCCATGGAATACATGCCGCTAAGGACGATGTCTACGCCGGAGCAGAAGGAGAATCGGAAGGCTTTGCCCGCAGGTTTTAGGAAACCATGGCCCGTAGGCTGCATTGAAACAGTTCCTATACCCATTCTTTTTGCGTAGGGTATGACCTCTTCGATGGCATAAGGGTTCGCCATGTTTAACAGAAACTGGACGTTATCAAAGGGATAGGCCTCCAAAGCCTTCATGAGGATGTCAGGAGCATGGCTCGTAATGCCTATGAAGGTCACCTTTCCTTGCCTCTGGGCCCTTATAAGTCCTTGAAGGGCCCCGTTTGGCGCTAGGCAGCGCTCGAGCTGGTGGGGAAAGCGTATATTGCCCAGCTGATAAAGGTCTATGTGATCGGTCCTTAGGGAGGCGAGGCTCTGATCTACGTCCCGGAGGATCTCTTTAGCCGTTAACTCAACGCTTTTGTTGAAGAGCCAGACCTCATCCCTCCTATCGCTGATGGCGTTCCCAACCATTTCTTCGATGATGCCGTACGTCCTTTTAGAGCCTGTTTCGAACACGTTAATGCCCTTATCGATGGCATAGTTCAAGACGATGTTCGCCTGCTCTTGGCTAACGCCTGCTAAGGCATTCGTCCCGCAGCCGAGGACTGAAACCCTCATCCCCGTCCTTCCTAGGATGCGGTATCTCATCCCTCTTCACCGATTTTGGGACTACAATGGTAATGGTACTAGAAACCCTTCGCGGACTGGATCAAGCCCCTAATCACAATTTCGGGACTACAATGGTAATGGTACTAGAGTATTCTCGTAAATAACCATATCCATCATCAAGGACGGAATGCCCGCAGCCACCTAAACGTTTTCGATTCTCCGCCTTGTCTCCCCTCGGGACTTATCAATGGTCTTTCCATGCTCCATGGTCTTGATCCTGCTAATTTCCTCAAAGTGTTCCCCGTCAACTCCTTCAATCTGAAGATTCATGCATAGCCCGCCTTTCTGATAGGCCTCTAGCCCATGGAAGACCTAGCCTTGGCAGCTCCAAGCTGCATGGGTACATGCCTTTGTAGAAGCTCTACATGTACCCCATCGGGGTCGAGGAAGATGGCATGGCTTACCTGACCTGGTACGATCTCTAGAGGAGGCTCGATGAATTCTACTCCCTTCTCCTTCAGCCTCTCGTAGGCTAATTTTAGGTCGTCGACCAAAAGGCATATCTGCCTTAGTCCAAAGGACTTTTCAGGAAGTTTGACATAGCCCTCCTTGTCGTGGGGTTCCAGTAGCTCGATGAAGAAGCCTCCTGCATCGAGGAAGACAACGTGAAGGTTCAAAACCTTCACTTCTACATCCCTTACCACTGGGAAGCCTAGCAACCTGTTGTAGAATTCGAGGGACTTCTTCATGTCGCTCACATAGATGCCAGTATGCTCAAATCTCTTGAAGAGTTCACGGCTCATGCACAACGCCTCTAACGAAGGCTCATATGGTTACACTAAATATATAGATAGAAAATAGATAGGATTATCGCAACGTTGCAAGTTGCTTCTCTAGAAGGGGCCTGAAGACGTTTATCAAGCATTCATCCCTCATGGCTATGGCTTTAGCGATTCCTTCCTTCGTCCAAGTATAGAAGCCCCTTCCAGACTTGATACCAAATTCCCCCTTCTCCACCTTCTCCCTTAGGATCCTAGCAGGCTCTGTGGAGTTGTAGAGGTACTTATAGAGATAGCTGTGAACATTAAGTATCAAATCGACCCCATTCAGATCAGCGGTTAGGAAGGGACCCATAAACGGAAGCCTCGCGCCGAAGGTGAGCATAACAGCATTGTCGATATCCTCGGCGCTCGCTACGCCTTGGTCGAGGAGGGAGATGGCTTCACGCCACATGGCAACCTGAATCCTATTTCCTATTCCGCCTGGTATGTCCTTCAATACCTTGGCGGAAACTTTGCCAACCCTCTCCATGAGCTGGCACGTAAGGTTGAGGGTTCCCCAAGAAGTGTATTCCCCCTTCGTCACCTCGACTAGGGGCATGAGATGGGCTGGGTTCCAGAAGTGGGCTCCAACCACTCGATCAGGTCTCTTTGTAGCGAGGCTGATATCCGTAATGCGCAGGGAGGAAGTATTCGTTGCCAGAACAACCTGCTCTGGGCAGTAGGCGTCGAGGGCTTGGAAGATTTCCCTCTTTATATCTAGGACTTCAGGGACTGCCTCCATGACAAAATCCGCATCAGAGACCGCCTCCTTCAGGTTTGTAGAGGTTCTAATCCTTGAAAGTATGATGTCCGCCGCATCTTCCCTCACAAGCTTATGTTGTATGAAAAGTTCGACGTTCGACCTTATCTGCTCAAGGGCTCGTCTCAGCGTCTCCTCCCTTCTTGCCGTAAGAAAAACCCTGTAGCTAGCCTGGGCGAAGACTTGAGCAATCCCATGCCCCATAATACCCGCGCCTACGACACTAACATTTTTAATGTTTTCCAAATCCATTACCATTTCCATTATCTTCACCAATTCTGGATGCCCCTTATGGAGTTAATTCTTTGGGCTAGAGGATAAAAGTGTTCATTCCTAATCGAGAAATGCTTTGGCTATGGAAAAAGTCTTCATTCTTCATGAAAGCTACAAAGTTGTCTGATGAATATGAAAACTTTCAACCTATTCAAAAGATTGCCTTTTCTTCCATTGGAGCGATTTGATATCCATGTCTATATAGTATAGTTTTTGAGGTTAAAATAAATAGCGAGATTTTTATTAGGTCCCTTCGAATAGCCTTTTTCTTAGAAATTAAGCGCCCTTCACATCCCTACATTAACGATACTGTTAAATAAGTACGAAAAACAAAACGAGTCGCCAGGTGCCCTCGTTGAGCGAATGGAATGTATGCCCTAAGCAACCGCCGATAACCTTAGACCGATCCAGCCACTTGGCATGGCTGGCACTGAGCGGTTATCCGCAACTGGCCGCCGATACGATACTGAACAGAGAGATCCGAGGGAAGCTTCGTAACGTCCTCGGTGATGCAATACGCCAGCTTAGTCTCAAGTTCGTACAGGACCCGGGTTGCCGTGAGAGATGCTTCGAAGCCCTCGTTGAGTTAGGTCTCAATTTGATCGGGATCGAGAAGCGAAGGGTCGGGTTCTCCGATGAGGAGGCTGAGGGAGCACTTCGGATTGTTGTAAAGGCCCTCAAGAGGTGGGAGAGCCTGGATCGAGGGCGAGAAGGGTATCAAGAATGGAAGCCAGAGCATGAGGCGGGTATTCCAAACGCAGCGATGGCCGTTGTCAAAAGGCTCCTTGGAGATATGAAGAAGGTCCTTCTAGGCAATAGTATGGTTGCAAGGCTCGCTGAGGAGATTGAAAAGGCTCTCGATGAGGAAGACCTGATGGCTAGTTTCATGATATCTGCCAAGAAAGCCATCCGGGAGAACATATATTACAGAATCGTAGACGAGGGCATAAGTAAGCTTGGGAACGACTCCGCCACAGGACTAAGATGGGTGAGACACCTAGGCGCTGTCCAAGTGT